>DAINAQ010000008.1:0-24942 GCA_036733325.1 Methanothrix sp. | reverse complement strand
ACAAGTTCTGGTTCACCCCCGGAATCCCAGGAAGATCATTTAGAGTTTTTGTGGTCATCGATAGATGATTTATATGCGAATAATCTTCTTCCCCACCCGCTTAAGAAACTGATCGCGAATTATGCGGCAGGGGATGGGTCGATCTGGTGGGAAAGCACGCTCGTCGATCGATAATAACGCATCAAAAAATATGCTGGCTAGCGATCGACGTCCTTCAGACGCCGACGAAGGCCAACTTGTTTCCGAGGGCCGTGGGCGTTCCCAGGGCGATCCCGTTCCAGGCGTAGTAGAGGTTTACTTTTCCGTCATCTCCTGTAATTCATCGTCATCAAAGGCCCCACCAGGTCAGGCCAGTGAGTCGAGCCGAGTCGAGCCGGGGCTCAGCCGTCAGATCAAAGAGATTTTCTCCCATGGGCACAAAGAAACTGCCCATGAAATCCTTCGTCCTCTCCCCAGCAGCGGGAAAGCGGCTAATCGCCAAGGCACTCGCGACCCATCCCGCCATCGAGGAGGCCCTGAAATCCGGAACCCTGGTCATCGTCGCCGGGACCACCAACGGCTACGTCGCAGAAGAGATTTTGGCCAGAATCGGCCAGTCCGAAGGGTTCTCGCGAAAGAGGTTCTTCCGGGGGATCACCCCTCCGGCGTGGATCCCCACCAACGAGGCCGGGATGCTCCCGGACATGTCCGACTTCCCCGGTGACGTGGTCATCCGAAAGGGGGTCTGGCAGCGGGGGAAGACGATCCTCAACGTCGTCGACGAGCTGGAGGAGGGGGACGTCATCCTGAAGGGCGCGAACGCCCTCGATCCCTGGTCCGATCGGGCCGCCGTCCTCATCGGCCACCCCAAGGCCGGGACCATCGGCCTCGCCCTCCAGGCGGTGGTGGGCCGCCGGGTCCGGCTGATCCTCCCCGTCGGCCTGGAGAAACGGGTCTTCGGCGACCTCGACGATCTCGCAAACAAGCTGAACGCCCCCGGCGCCGAGGGTCCGCGCCTCCTCCCCGTCCCCGGCGAAGTGTTCACCGAGATCGAGGCGATCGCCCACCTGACGGGAGCGCGGGCGGAGCTGGTGGCCGCGGGCGGCGTCTGCGGCGCCGAGGGGTCGATCTGGCTCGCCGTCGACGGGAGCGAGGAGGAGATGGAGAGGGCGGAGGAGCTGCTTAGGTCCGTGGCGGAGGAGCCGGGGTTTGAGCTGTGAGCGCCAAATGAGATCAATTTGATCAAGAGCATAGAAAGTTCTCAATGTCAATTTTCTGGGTGGACAGACAAATGATCATAATTCGAGAAGAAAGACCCGAGGACGTCGAGGCGATCAGGCGGATCAACCTGGAGGCCTTCGGCCAGCCGGCGGAGGCCGAGGTCGTCGACCAGATCCGGGAGGCGTGCGACGACCTCCTCTCCCTGGTGGCGGTCGAGGGAGGAGAGGTGGTGGGCCACATCCTCTTCAGCCCGGCGACGATCGGAGAAGAGGGAGCTGCCCTGGAGGTCTCGGGAATGGGCCTCGCGCCGATGGCGGTGCTGCCCAAAAACCAGGGGCAGGGGATCGGGTCGCTTCTGATCCACAACGGGATAAAGATGCTGAGGGAGAGAGGCTGCCCCTTCATCATCGTCCTCGGCTACCCCGAGTACTACCCCCGCTTCGGCTTTGAGAGGGCGTCCCGCTACGGCATCCACAGCCAGTGGTCGGAGGTCCCCGACGAGGCCTTCATGATCCTGATCCTCAACAAGACGGCGATGGTCGGAGCCTCGGGGATCGCCCGCTACCGGCGAGAGTTCGACGAGGCGGTCTGAGTTTGGGGCAAGTTTGAGACAAGTTTGAGGCAGACGGCCTGAGGCCTGAAGGGGCCTGAAGATGATGATGAATACGAAGATGGCGGGACTATTCTTAAGGCCAATTTTTCAAAAAAGGTTTTAAAAAAAGGTTGGAAGATCCCCTCACCCACCGAGGTGGAACTCGATGTGGAAGGGGATGTAGAAGACCCAGATGAAGTAGATCACCATCAGGATCAGGCCCAGGGGGACGCCCAGCTTCGCCCACTCCTTGCTCGTTATCGAGAGCTTCTGAGCGGAGATGATGTTGGGGATGTTCCCGGGGATCAGCATGCCGCCGGATATGAGAAGACCCATCAGAACCGCCTGAATCTGTTGGGGCTCCATCAACGGGCTCATCTCTGCCGCCGTCAGGGTGGCGTTGTCCAGGATGGCTGAGATCATGTTCACCCAGTAGATGATCTGGGGAGAAATGCTCAGGATGTACTTGTCGATGATGATCTTCATGCCGCTTCCGAGAAGCAGCAGCGCCATGACGAAGAGGTAAACCTTCCCGGCCCTGATGACGACGTCCTTCAGCGTCTCCTCAGACTTGGAGGAGACCTTCTGCTTGATCGCCTCGGCCTTGCCGGTGAAGACCATCCCCAGGAGACCCATGGCGATGCAGCCGGGTATGATGTAGACGGCCAGCTGGTTGAAGAGGAAGAAGAAGCCGGCGTAGTAGGGCTCGCCCTGCAGCTTGGTGATGGCGATGGTGGAGAGGGGCTCGCCCACAGGGGTGAGAACGGCTCCAAGCCCGATGGAGAAACAGGCGATGATGGCGATGTTCACCCTCGTCTTTCTGTCCATCGGCATCGCGTTTATCAGCTCCACCAGGAGGAGCGAGGCGATGATGGCGGTGATGATGCTGGACGAGAGGCCCAGGACAACTATCATCACGAAGACCAATATCTTGAGGGGAACTTTCTTCAAGAGGGCGTTGATGGCGCTCTGGACGTGCTCCCTTCCGTAGAAGAAGAGGAGACCTGCGACCAGCACCGCGGGGACGATCCCCTTAATTATCGGCTCCTCGATCGCCTCCGTGATCAGATGCATGTTCCAGCCCACATGGGGTATTTCCATACCCAGATGTTCATACACCTGCTCCAGATTGGCATGACTCTCAAAACCGGATATGGTGACTGCTAAAACGCCCATGGTGAAAAGGAACGCTTCCAGGTTATGTTCGATCTTCGGGACCAGGAACGGGCCCAGCAAGACCATGAGAACGATGGCAAACAGACCAAGATCAATCATCGTTGGTGGCAGCATTGGTTTTACCTCCCTAATCGGATATTAAGCCAATATCCCGTGACTGTTATTTCTCTCTCCCTTGGATTGATTGGGAAACTGAGACTGGATACTCTCACCATATTAAATGCTTTTGTCCTGCAACCGGCGTGCCGATCCGCAGGGAAAGGGCGCCGCTCGGGACAAAAGACACTTTGGCGAGAAGTCTCAAGACGCCTTTCCAGCCCTCAACACCAGAACCGGCCTTGTGCCGTTCTTGGATACCTCGTAGGCTACGCTGCCGACGATGAGCTGTTTCACCCATCCCTTGCCGTGAGAGCTCATGGCCACCAGGGAGAAGTCCCCCTCCTCCGCCGCCTCGATGATCGCCTCTGCCGGGCTTCCCACGGCGACCTGGACGGAGGCCTTGATTCCAGCCTTCTCGAACTCCGCCTTGGTGGCGTTCAGCTTCTCTGTCGCCTCCTTGGTCATGGCGTCTATGTGCTCCTGGCTCTCGCCGCTGGAGATGACGTGGAAGAGGACCGCCTCGTGGACTCCCTTCAGATTCTTAATGAAGTTGATCGCCTCGTCGGAGGGCTCCGAGAAGTCCGTGGGACAGAGGACCTTGGAGAATATCATGGCGCAGTGCTGCTCGAGATCCTCGCCGCCTTCAAGCATCTTGTAGCGCATGAGCAGAAGGTGCTTATCCCCGTAGCGGAGAGTGTTCTTGGCCACGTTTCCGAGGAATATGTTCTGGACGAATCCCTTGCCCCGGGCGCCCATCACCACCAGGTTGACCCCTTCCTCGTCGGAGACCGACTGGATCTTCCTGAATATATCCCCTTCCAGCATCGGCTCAGCCCTCGGGCTGACCGATAGCCCCTGAGCCTCCAGAAGCTTCGCCTGCTCTGCGACCTTCTTCTTCGCCTCTTCGAGCCTGGCTCCAGGGTCCCAAACCCTTGCCAGGGGGTCCGCGGGACCGATGACGTTGAGGAGGACGACCTTCTTCACTCCAGGCAATCCGCCGACGCACTCGAGGACTTTCTGCGAGTACTTAGAGAAGTCCGTGGGAACCAAAACCGTTTCGAACATGCTTGTTATACCTCCCTGTTCTTCTGGATCTGCCCTGCTTATATATCCAGATCGTTTTACGTGAACCTGCCAGGGCTGGTATCCAATCCGTCGTATTTCAATCTACCGACCCTAAAAAGAGATTTCGCCTTGGGATGACTTAAAACCGGGGAGATGACGGGAAGGATGTAGATGACGGGGAGGGAGGTGGGATGGGATGAGCGCGAGCTCCCCATCAGCAGAAGTGATTCATCGAAACTGATGAAGCCCCAGGATAAAGGCCCCAGGAGGACCGACTTTCGGGCCTCGTAGCCAAAGAAGCTCCGACCGAGGCTTAAGTTATATTTTTGGTGAGTAATGGCTCTATTTACAGCCTCCTCAAATCCGAGCCCAGGGGGGAGCCGAAGGCGAGGTCTTCCAGCTCCACCACCTTCTCCCAGGCTCCCCTGCATCCGCAGTCCAGGTCCTCAAAGGCCCCGGCATCCTGGGTTAGAGCGTGCTCTCGGATCGCCTCCGCGACGGCCTCGTCGCACCCGCTGCAGTTGTGAGGACCGCGCCTGGTCCCGGCGGCCACGGGATCGCAGATGATGGGAATGAAAGTGACCGTCTTCAAGACCTCGACCGCACTCCAGAGCCACGGGGGCCGATACTCCCCCAGAGTCCACATCCTCTCCAGGGGAGTGCCCCTCTGGATGTTGGTGAGGTTGAGGGAGAGGAGGTCGGAGAAGGGGGCGGCATCCCGACTGGACCGGATAGCGTCGGAGATCGCCACCCCCTCGGAGAGGAAGGGAGGCTTCAGGAGGAGGTAGGTCTTCACCGATCCGCCGACTTTGTGGACGATCCCTGCCGCCTCCCTGAACTCCTGGAAAGAAAATCCCTTCTGGATGGAGTGCTCCCTGACCAGGTCACTGGAGGTCTCAAGGCCGATCCCCACCTCCGTTCTGATCCTGGCGACCGACTCCTCCACCAGCTCCTCCGAGACGTACTCCGGCCTGGATTCGACCACCAGCTTCTCTACCCCCGCGGCCGCGAGCCCTTCCAGGATCGAGGTCCTGACTGGCTCCGGGACCTCGACGGGGTCGAAGAAGCTACCGCTGGTGTATATCTTGACCAGCCGATCCTTCGAGGAGAGGTCCTTTGTGGCGGTCCGGAACTGGACCATTAGATCCTCCTCGGTGGCCGGAGCGCCTTCGGAGGCGTAGCCGCACATGGTGCACCTCCGCCATCTGCAACCCCTGGTCCTCAGGATGATGGTCAGACACCCCACCGCCTCCCCGTCCAGAAGGTCGGTTGAACGCCAGACCGCCACTGGCCTCTTGAGGTCGGGCCCGGTCCGCGCATTTCTCTTTAAAATAACACCACCAGATCGCTACAGGTCACTGAATATTGTATACCACTGCATATCAGGACATATCACCGTATATCACTGTATGTACCTCATGGCGCTGATGGCAGCAGAGGTCCCGGCGCCGACTGCGGTGGTCACCTGCATCCTCCCGCCGGTGACGTCCCCTGCGGCAAAGACCCCCGGGATGCTGGTCTCCTGAGTGAGCCGGTTGACCTTGACGAAGCCGCCCTTGGTCAGCTCCATCCCCAGATCTACGGCCAGATCGACGTTGGGGGCGACCCCCATCTCGACGAAGACCCCGTCCAGGTTCAGGCTGCGGACCTTTCCCCTGGCCCTGAACTCTACGGCTGTGACAAAGCCGTCCCCCAGGACCCGGATCGGCTCGACCCCATGAGTGATGACGATGTTGGTGAGGCTCTTGATCCTATCGAGGTAGACGGCCTCTGCCTCCAGGTCCTCCCGGACGTTCAGGAGATGGACCCTGGCACAGAGCCCCGCCAGGTAGAGGACCGCCCTGGCCGCGCCGTTTCCGTAGCCGATCACGGCAACGGTCCTGTTCCGAAATAGGGCCCCGTCGCAGTAGGCGCAGTATGAGACTCCCCTCGTCGCGAACTCCACCTCGCCGGGGACTCCGAGCTCCCGGTGGCTCGCCCCCGTCGCCAGGATCAGGGCCGATGACTCGTACTCCCAGCTCTCGGTCTTGACCCTGAAGACTCCGTTGAGAGAGACCACCTTCACCACCACCTCCTCGTGAAGCTCTGCACCGTACTTCTCGGCCTGAGCCAGCATCCGCTCGGAGAGCTCGATCCCCTGAATGCCATCGGGAAAGCCCGGATAGTTCTCGTAAAGACCTCCCATCGACTGCTGCGATCCGTAGACTTTCCCCAGGACCAGGGTCTTCTTCCCGCCCCTGGCACAGTACATCCCGGCGGTGAGGCCAGCCGGGCCCGCCCCGATGATTATGACATCGTACAAGAGAGGACACCACCAAAGCGATCTCGGTTTGGATATGATGATAGATAAAACATATGCAGCTCCCCGGAGACCGAAGAAAAATAGGCGCAGCCTCCGTCCATGATCATATGACTGCTTCCAGGCTCAGAACTTCTCTTCCATTGCGGATTGGAAAAGCGACCGGATGAGGGGGCGGGTACCAGTCTGCCCGCAATGTTTTTACGCTGGAAGGTTGTGGGGTGTGTGGCGGCCAACACAGAGCGCCGATAGTGTAGTGGTTATCACTAGGCGTTGCCAACGCCTAAACCCGGGTTCGAATCCCGGTCGGCGCACTTTTTCGTCTCTTTCTTGTCCCGATTCGCAGTTACCTGCAAGCCCAGATACGGATCCGAGAAGAGATGTTATTATTCTGAGGTTTTCAAAATCGGTGTATTCAAAACCGCAAGGGGGCCTTCAGATCCACCTGCTCTGAAGCGACGTCGTGCCGCCGATGAGATCTTTGAGCCGATAATCGTCCAGGATCATCGCCTTCAGCTTGGCCAGGGGGATGGAAAGCGAGATCTCCTTGGTTCTGCCGTACCTGCCCTTGCTCACCACCACGGTATGGATGATTCCCAGCATGTCCAGCTCCGCGATCAGATCTGCAATCCGCCGATGGGTCAGATAATCCAGGTCCACCAGCGGGCACAGATGCTTGTACATCCCGTAAACGGCCCCGGTGGTGACGTTCTTTACCCCCTGCTCCTCCAGAAGGAGGACGCTGTAGAGGACCAGCTTGGACTGGGTGGGCAGCGTCATCACCACCTCCCTCACCCGGTCGCGCTCGATCTTGGCGCGGGCGGAACGGACGTGATCCTCTGTCACCCGGTCAGACCCCACCCTCTCCGCCAGCTCCCCCGATACCCTCAGAAGGTCGAGGGCCCTCCGGGCGTCGCCGTGCTCCTGGGCCGCCAGAGCCGCACAGAGCGGAATCACGTCTTCGGCAAGAACGCCGGACCTGAAGGCCATTGAAGCTCTCTGTTCCAGGATATCCTTGATCTGCTCTGCGTTGTAGGGGGGGAAGATTATCTCGTCCTCCCCCAGAGAGCTTTTGACCCTGGGATCCAGGAAATCGGTGAACTTCAGATCGTTGGAGATCCCTATCAAACTGACTCCGGCCCGGTCCAGTTCCGAGTTGATCCTGGTCAGATTGTAGAGTATATCGTCCCCCTTCCTGGTCAGCTTGTCGACCTCATCAAGAACCATCACCACCATGCGGTGGTCCTCGTCCAGGGACTTTCTCACCTCTTCGTAAACCTGATCTGTGGGCCATCCGGTCATGGGAACCTCCCTTCCGAAGCAGCGGGCCAGGTGGGCCAGAACCCTATACTGGGTGTCGATGACCTCGCAGTTGATGTAGATGAAGGAGCATTTGGAATTGCTTTTTTCTCCAGCAGCTTCCAGCTCCGATCCGACGTACTTGGCCACGGCGGTCTTTCCGGTCCCGGTTTTTCCGTATATGAGAACATTGGAGGGAGTTTCTCCCCTAAGGGCGGGAACCAAAATTGATGCCATTCCGTTGATCTGATCTTCGCGATGGGGAAGCTCTGGGGGCGTATAGCTGGAGCGGAGCACGTCCCTGCACTCGAATATTTCCCCTTTTTTTAAGAGATCTGAGAATAATCCACCCGCCATGAAAGACAGTCCCCCCGAACAAAAAACCAAATACATTCTATCAGTAGATAAGAGTTGCGGTGAGACCCCGTTATTTCTACTGCAACCCTCCCACCCCTTTGTTTCCACTGGAGTGAGGATATATGACCAGAAGTAATGAATAAAAAAAGCTTATATATATCCTGCTGTGGCCTTATCTCTTATCATACTTAAAGATTCTGATCATAAGTTAATCTATATAAACCGTTAACATACCATCCGAAATTCTCACAAAATCGGTAACAATAGGCATGGTGAATTTAAAGCTTGTTCAAAGATCTGCCTATTCATTGGCATCTTTAATAATTTTTTTATACAAGAATGCTATTATTCTTCATGATTCTTCAATACCGTCTGATAGCCGATATGAGCTTTTAATATGGGATATGGATATGGTCCAACCTCCAGTGGAAACGATGGGGGGGTAATTGTCCAGTAGAAATATCGGGGTATGGTCAGCAGAATCATTTTATTAGTAAAGAAAAAATATTGATATTTTTTTGATTTTGCACAAATCACTTCTCTGCCGCCTCATCCCAGCTCCAATGGAAATAAAGGGGTCGGGGGCTCCAGTGGAAACAAAGGGGTGGCCGAAATTTAAGATGCGAAGAATTGGCCGGCAGGGATCGGCCTGTGATCTATGGAATTTCGGCCTCTTGGAATTTACATAATTTACATACAAAAGGTTCTCTGGAAATATTTCACGCGAAGAGGGGCCTAATCGCCTTTTGTTGACCGATCGGCCCGCGGGTATCATCCGACGGGGATCGTCTCGAGCTGGCTCGCGACGTTCCAGATCAGGGTTCTGGTGTGAAGGGGTATATTTGGGTCGTTGCTTATCTCGTCCAGGATCGATATAGCGGATGCGGCTCTGATGGCTTCGGAGTCCTGGTCGTTGAGAAGGGTAGATTTAACGCTCTCGGCAGAACGTCTTATATTCCTTGGAACGGTGTCGTCGCTCATGATCCGCTCCAAGACTTCGACACATTGCTTAATCACATTTTCAGCTGCCATGGAATCACCACACTTTCAAGACGGCAAAAAGGTTAAAGATAAAGCCAGTCCCAACAAGTATGGCATGGTAGTCATATTTAAACGTATGGTGGCTTCGAATTTTGGCCTGTTGATGTCGCTTGCCGCGATGGTGCTTGCTGTAGCCCCGTAGCTGATGACGCTGGAGGTGTTATAGCAGCAGTGTGCCATGTGAGCAGTGTTATAGCAGCAGTCTTACATGGGAGAGTATGATAGGGCGAGTATGATCTTATGTGCCCCTGGTGATTTCGGATGGATGAAGAAGAGGCGATCAAGAGGATAGCGAGGCTCCTGGAGATGGGGGGGACGATGCTTGCCTCTCATCATGAATGTGGAGCTCCGCTCTTCCGCTACAAAGGGGAGGTGGTATGCCCGGTCTGCTCTTTCGAAGAGGAGGGCAAGCCACAGGTTACATCTCAGGCGGAGAGGTTCGCGGTCGAATCTCGAGAGGGAGCTGCGAAGAGATCGGGTCAGATTTCGGCGACAGAGGATGAGGGGGGTCATGCGGCCGGGGTGGAGGAGAGGGGACGGAAAGAGGATACGAATCTCAAAAACAGAGGCTTGGAGGTTGCTCATGGCGAATCGTCGACCAGAAGAGGAGAGCTGGAAGACGAAAGGGAAAGAGCTATGGAAGAGATGGAGGCGGCGATCCTCATGAAGATGAGGGAGATCTCCGAGAAGATGCGAGATGAGACGGACCTGGGCAGGCTCAAGAGTCAGCTCGAATATATCAAGGAGGCGCTGGAAGTACTGGAATCGTTGCGGGACCGGAGCGGTTGAGGGTTGAGATTTATTGAGGGTCGTTAAAGATTTCAATCTCTTATCAAGTCTCTTGATATCGGTCTCCAGCGGAAATAAAGGGGTTTGCATATGTCGATCAAGCTTCCCTCGCTAAAGAGAGCGTTCATCGCATCTCTCGTCGTTGGGGCCCTTCTCGCGTCTTACGTCTACCTGGCTGGAGAAGAGCCGGAGATCTCGGCTCAGATTGGAGGTGGCCTCTCATCGGCCCTGGAGGATTTTGGATCGCTGGCCGAAAGGGTTCGCCCTGCCCTCTCCTGGATTGGCGAGCCGTCTTCCGAATATCTGCATCCCCCGTATGAGACCGGCGAGCCGTCACAGTTTGAGGATGAGGGTTCGGATCAGGTTCCAGAACATTCTTTCGATCAGAATTGGTATCAGAGCTCGGAATATTCGCTCTCCGACTCTGCACCTTCTTCTTCGACTTCTTCGATTCCGCTCCTCCGGGCTCTGGAGATCAACTCCTCGGTGAGCAGCAGCCTCTTTCGGACCTGGGGTGTTCTGACCATCGAGGGCGGGTCAACCCTGCCATATGTAATTCTCAACGCCACCCTCCGGGCTGGGGATCGGCCAATTGAGGGGGCTAGATATTTGATGATGGATCTGGAGCCGGGAAGCTCCCGCGATTTCGATATCCAGAAGGTCTGTCGCATCGCTCCGGGAGCGAATTACTCCTGCCTTCTGGAGGTCGAGGGGCTGGACGGAATTTTTCTCCCTCAAGAGATAGATTGTCTAATTGCTGAAGGCGATCCGGAGTTCACGATCTGGGATGGGATAGAATTTAGCGAAGAGTTGGACGATACCTCCGACGAACTGGTATCTGATTTCGAATCCTCCCTCCAGGAGCCGGAGAGGGGGGCGAGGGCCAGTGACGAATATGGATATGATGGATACAAGTACGTCGGTAGCAAGACTTCCAACAAGTATCACCTGCCAGATTGCAGTTATGCAAAGAAGATAAAGGAAGAGAACAGGATCACCTTCTCCGACCAGGAGGAGGCGCGAGAGGCGGGTTATTCCCCCTGTGGGGTCTGCAAGCCGCCGTAGATATCTCCTCTGGCCTCTAATTCTTGCATCTCCAGTGGAAATAAGGGGGTCGTCTCCTAGCTCCAAGACCCCTCCAGGATCACATCAAGCTTGATCCCGAGACCTCATAATCGCGGCCTGCCGAGATCCCGCCCCCTCGACCCTGGGATCTCATGATCACAGATTGAACCCGAGGTCCCCGATCATCACCGAAGCGAGCCCCTTCGAAGACGGTGGCGCTGCTGTGGACCCCCTTCGGATCTCCTCCTCCGGGTAGCCGAGGTCGGTGAGGACGGCTACATCCCTTGCAAGCCCCCTCTCCTCCAGAAGCCGGCAGAGGCCGAGAAGGTCTGTGGAGTCGTCGACCAGGAGGAAGACGGATCTTCCCCTCTCCACCTCCGCGATGATCGGCTCTGGGTCCATCTTCCTTCCGTGGACGGTGATGGGGATCACCTTCAGCTGGCTGACCTTCAGCCTCGCGCAGGCGACTTGCATGCTGGATATCCCCGGGATAACCTCCCCGTCCAGGTAGCCGAGGCCGCTGAGCATGGGGTCACCGGTGGAGAGGACCACCGCCTCCGAAGGA
The DNA here is from genome assembly GCA_036733325.1 of Methanothrix sp. Taxonomy (GTDB): domain Archaea; phylum Halobacteriota; class Methanosarcinia; order Methanotrichales; family Methanotrichaceae; genus Methanocrinis. Next base: position 13,395 of record DAINAQ010000008.1, on the reverse strand, counting down.
AGCTCCCGGAGGGACCTGTAGTCCTCAATCACTCCGACGTCGCAGGAGGGGTGGATCTCCTGGCAGACCAGGTCGATGGCCCTCGCGGACCCGCGGATCAGCCGGGCCTCCCTTATGGCCCGCGCCGCCTCAAGGGTCAGCATCCCCGGGCCTGCTCCAACTCCAATGATCTTCATCCTATAGCTCGCCTCGCTTTATTCTTCCGACATTCGTAGATCTTCAAGGACCTTCAGAGGGTCTGGAGGGGCTCTTTAATGGGATCTTCGAGGTTCTTCCGGGGGTCTGGAGGGGATCTTTAATGGGATCTTCGGGGTTCTTCAGAGGATCATTGGGGTTCTTCATAGAATCTTCAGATAAAACTCCGACCCTTCTATCCTTCACGGCCTCTCGTCTCTGAGGACTGATCCGTCCCGGTTGAGAAGGACGATCCTCGTCTCCGGCAGCTTCTCCTTTAAAATTCGGATCGCCTCGTCGATCCGCGGGTGGTCGGGCTCCTCCTCCACCATCTCGGCGACGGTCCCGTATCTCGTCCCCTCCAGGATCTCGGGCATCCCCCACTTCAGAATCAGGGCCGGAAGGCCGCAGAGGATGCTGTCTTGCCCCTCTTGAAAGCGGAGGTGATCGAGCCGGTTTCCGAGGAGGACGACCTGGTGTTTTGGAAAGAGGAACCTGCTGTACTTGAGGCCGACTCTGCCGGTGGTGACCACCACCTTTCTCGCGTCCCGAATCTCGGCCTCTCTGCTCTCGCCGAGGTGCTCGTTCCAGGGCTCGACGAAGCCCGTCGACCCGAGGATCGATATCCCGCCCAGGACGCCCACTTTCGGGTTCATTGTCTCTTTTGCTATCCTCTCTCCATCCTTCACCGAGAGGGTCACCCGGACTGCTTTAAGGCCCGCCTCAGTCATCCCCTCTTCAATGGCCTTCACCATCTCCCCCCTCGCCGAGGTGCTGATGGCGGCCTTTCCCGGAGGGGCAGAGAGGCCCCGAGAACCGATCCTCCCTATCCCCGGACCCGCGACGAGCTCGATCTTCCTTTCCGGCCAAATCCTCTTCGCCACCAGGTTGCCCTCACCCGGAGCGATCTCCTCGCCGGGCAAGACCATCTCTTCCATCTCCGCAGCATGGAGGGGCTCAGCCGCCGCCTCCATCACCGCTCCTGCGGTGACGTCGGACTCGTGATCGCCTCCGATCTTGACGGCGATGCATGCCCCCTCAACGCCCTCGACGGGGACGGCGATCCTGATCCCCGCCGGGGTGAGGACGGCGACCTGGTGGATGGGCCCCTTCAGAGAGAGGACCGCTCCCTTGCAGGCGGCGGCGGCGGTCGTGCCGGTGGTCAGCCCCCTCCTCAGGAGGGTCCCGTCGGAGAGGAGGGCCCAGCGGCCGCTTCTGACCTTCTCCGTGACCTGGGGGTCGGCGGACTTCTCCATCCAGTCGGCGGGGATGGCCAAACCGGAGACGGGGTCGGTGACCCCTCCCCTTTCAGAGCTCCTTATTTTCATGGCGCAAATTTATGATCTCGTTTATGGCGGCGACGGCGATGGGGGTTCCGCCCCGGGTGCCTTCCGTCGATATCGAGGGGACGGGGATCTCCCGGAGCCTCTCCTTGCTCTCGGCGGCGTTGACGAAGCCGACGGGGACGCCGACGACCAGGGCCGGCAACGCCTCGCCCTTCTCCATCATCTCGCAGACGGTGAGGAGGGCGGAGGGGGCGTTTCCTATGACCACGATGCTCCCAGAGAGCTCGTCCTTCAGCTCGCGAAATCCCGCCGAGGTCCTGGTGATCCCCTCCCTCTCCGCGAGATCATCGCCTCTGCCGATGGCGGTGACGACGGGGCTCTCGTGTCCCCTCTTCACCACCCCCGCCTCTACCATCCTGATGTCCACGTAGATCGCGGCACCCTCCTCCAGGGCACGGAGGCCCGCTGCCACGGGGTCGTTTCTGAACCTGAGGATCTCGGCGACGCCCAGGTCGCCGGTGGCGATGACGCAGCGCTGCTTAATCCTGTCCTCAGGGTTCCTGTCCCCCACGATCCCGGCGATGAAGCTTCTGCTCCTGTTGTAGATCTCCATCGCCTCGGGCGTCGTCGCCCCCAGATCTGAGTATCTCTTACCAGTCATCTTCACCGCCACCGGTTTCATCAATCGTATTTCGATGATTTTATTTTTTCGCACCCAGAACTCAGTAATCGTATTTGGTCTGGTACCCTCTCCGGGTGATTATCTTTCCCTCGTCGATCCGGGCCTTCGGACCTGCCAGGATCAGAGTACACCTGCGGCCCTGGAAATTCGGCCGGGTCAGATCGGCCGCTCTCCCCAGGAAGATCCTCTCTTCGGGCCTCGTCGCGTCCTGGACCAGGGCGAAGGGCCTATCCGGATCGAGGGAGGAGGCGGCATCGGCCGTGGCCGCGAGCTTGCTCTCGTTCTGGTTGTAGACGACGACGGCAAACCCCCCCTCCAAGAGCCTGGAGACCCGGCCGGGGGCATCTTCATCCCGGCCCGAGAGGAGGGCGAAGTCTCCCACCAGGGGAGCTCCGATTCGAGCCGCCGCCGACGAGAAGGCCCCCACCCCCGGAGATAGGTGTACTCTTTGGGTGCCGAGCTCCGATGGCTGGAGAGCCCGCCAGGCGGAGCTGAAGGTGCTGGGGTCGCCCCCGAAGAGGATCGAGGCGGTTTCGCCCTTGCTTGCGGCCTCTTTTGCCGCATCAAGCCTCGATTTTATCCTCTCTTCAAGCCCCCCTTCGGTGAAGACCATCTCGCCTCCGGCGATCCCTCTTACAGCCCGAAGGTGCCTTGCGGGGCCGAGGATCAGGTCCGACCTTTTGATGAGGTCTCTCGCCTCGATGGTGAGGTGGGAGGGATCGCCCGGCCCGATTCCCACCAGGTTGATCCTCGACCCTGGGGCGGTCTCTGAGAAGGCCTCTGGGGCGCCTTCAGCTTTGACCGGGCCATCTTCTCCGCTCCCCTCCCGTCCAACTTTCATCCCCTCGCCTCTGACGATCAGGAGGGTGAACATGTCCACCTTCTGGCGTTGCTCCTCTCTCTCCAGCATCTGCCCCACCGAAGTCCACCAGAGGGCCTCGCCCTGGCGGGAGACGTTCTTTGCCACCAGAAGGTCTCGATCTGCCCCGCCGCCCTGGGCGACGATTTCGAGGATCCTCTCCAGCTGCCAGGTCCTCTTCTTGCTTCGGGGGTTGTAGATCGCCATCGGCATCTTCATCTCCGATGACATCTCCGCCCTTTTCTCTATCTCAGCCCAGGGGGTGAGAAGGTCGCTCAGGCTGATCACGGCCACGGATCGGGTGAAGGTGATCCCGGCTCGAGAGGCCGCGGCCGAGAAGGAGGTGATGCCGGGGACGACCTCGACCCGGCCGAGGTCGACGTTTCCGGAGGCGACCTCGAGGGCGAGCCCCGCCATCCCGTAGACGTTGGGGTCTCCGCTGCTGATCAGGGCCACCGACCCCTCCTCCAGCAGGGCCACGGCCTCCTTTGCCCGATCCACCTCCCGGCCCATCCCGGTGGAGCTGATCGTCTTCCCCTGCAGAAGGTCGGATACGAGCTCCAGGTATGGGGTGTAACCGACGACGAAGTCGGACCCCTCTATCGCCTCTCTGGCCTGCAAGGTCAGAAGATTCTGGCTTCCCGGTCCTATGCCCACGATGAAAAGCTTACTCTCCGAGGGCAACGGTCACCCTCCCGTAGACCCTCTTGGGCATGATCAGCCTCCCGGATAAGGCGAGGGCGGCGGGCTCCGCCACCCCCACCAGCCCCAGGTCCGAGGCCCTCGACTCCGTGGTCGGCGACTGGAGGTTGAGAACCTCCTCGTCCAGGTAGACGACGGGGCAGTTCAGCTCCTCCGCCGCCTCGGCTATCCCGGCCTCGTCTTTCTTGATCCAGGCGGTGGCGATCAACCTGATCTCCTCAACCCCTCTGCCGACGGACCTCAGGGCACCGGCGACCGCCTCCAGCACCTCGGACGAGCCGACGCCCCTTCTAGCCCCCAGGCCCACGACCACGCCCCCTTCGCTCTTCAAGACCGCCACCTCTTCGTCCACCAAAACGACCCTGGGGCCGGCCAGCCTGACCACGGGGACCTCCTCTCGGAGGAAGGCGAGGTTTACCTCCTTGGACGAATCTCTATTCACCAGCCGGGCGCCGAGCATCTCCGCCGTCCTCTCCAGGGAGGGGCGGTCGGCGGCGTCGGTGGCGGTGGTGATGGCGGGGTAGGTCCCCAGCCGCTCGTATAATTGAAGGGCGAGGTCGTTGGCGCCGTGGTGGCCCCCCACGACGGGAACGGAGGATCGCAAGGAAGCGTCTACAGCCACCACCGGCCTATCGGTCCACTTGTCTTTGAGGGAAGGGCAGATCATCCTCACCACGATCCCCACCGCCATCACCGCCACCACCAGGTCGAACCCCCCAAGAGAGCTCAGGATCATTTCGGAGCTTTCTTTTCTGTAGATCACCACCCTGGGGTCATACCGGTCCGAGAGGGCGGAGCATATCTTCTCTCCCTGGGCCAGGTTTCTCTCGAAGACCAGGACCGCTACCGACTTCGGTATAAGTGAGACCTCCCAAAGCCGCTCCTCGATACGACCTTCCCCACCAGGATCAGGGCGCTCTTGGTGATCCCCGCCTCTTCCACCCGGTCGGCGATGTCCGCGACGGTGCCCACGATCACCCGCTGGTCGGGCCAGGAGGCGTGGTAGACGACGGCCGCCGGGGTCTCCTTCGGAACTTCAAGGGACCTCATCGTCTCCCTGATCCGGTCGGTCCCCAAAAATATGGCCATGGTCGATCCGAGCCGGGACATCTCCCGGATCTGATCCTCTTTTAGGGTGGTCCCGGCAGGCCTGGTGACGATCAGAGATTCAGAGACCCCCTTGAGGGTGAGCTGGGTCTTGAGGGCGGCGGCCGCCGCAAATAGGGAGGAGACCCCCGGCACCACCTCCACCTCCACCCCGGCCTCCTCCAGGGGCTTCATCTGCTCCAGGATCGCGCCGTAGATCGAGGGGTCTCCGCTGTGGAGCCTCACCACCTTCTCGCCCTTCGCCAGAGCCGCGAGCATGATCCCGTTGATCTCTTCGAGGTTGATCTTGTTGCTGTCGACGACCCTCGCTTTGAGGTTCTCCAGAAGGGCGGGGTTGACCAGGGAGCCGGCGTAGACGACCAGGTCCGCCTCGGCCAGGAGCCTCGCTCCCCTGACTGTGATGAGGTCGGGGTCGCCGGGGCCCGCGCCGACGAAGGTGATCTTCATCTCCTCCCCCTCCTGGCGCAGAGGACGCTGAAGTAATCGCTTTTCTCGGGCATATCTCCCCTGACTATCAGCTCGTCGGGGGAGTAGAGCCGGACCCCCAGGATGAACTCGACGAACCCCTGCTCGGCGAGATCCGCCGCCATCTCGGCGGGGCGGATTGCCTTCATCCTGATCACCGTCTCCACGGGAGAGCCGTCGGAGACGAGGAAGGACGCCGAGAGGTCCACCCCGAGCCTCGCCGCCAGGGCGGGGACGGTCCCGACTCCGGGGATGGTCTCGATCTCCACCTGGGGGTGGCGCTCTCTGACCACCCTCTTGAGGTGGGAGAAGGTGGAGAAGGTGTTGACGTCGCCGATGCAGGCGAAGGCCGCGTCCTTGCCCACCGCCACGGAGGCGACACGGTCGGCGTTCTCGGCCCAGATCTCCTGGAGCCTCTGTTGGTCCGAGATCATGGGAAACTCCAGGACCTCCGGCTCGGCGAAGGGCCGGACCAGCTCCGCCGCCAGCTCGCCGGGGACGAAGACCTTCTCAGCGGCCGCTAGAGCCTTCTCGGCTTTCCGGGTCAACAGCTCCGGATCTCCGGGGCCGAGGCTTACCCCTATCAGCATCTCGTCATCACCATCTCATCATCACCATCCCGTCATCACCATCCCGTCATCACCATCTCGTCATCACCATCTTGTCATCACCATCCGCTCTCGTCTCCTCTTCCTCCGCTACAGACTCCTTTCACTCTCATCTCTGCGGACTTCCATCTCTCGCCTTCCATCTCCCCTGGGCCTAAATCCTTCTCATCGCCGGCCCATCACCATGAAGATGGGATTTACAGGCCGAAGAGCGATGTCGCCGGCCAGCTCGTATCCCCTTGATATCCCGATCTGGAGGAGCTCCTCGAAGATCCCCTCCTCCTTCATCAGGCTCGCCACCTTGGAGGCGATCCCGATCCGGGCCAGGTCGGCGACGACGACCGATCCGGGGGAGAGCCTCTCCATCAGGAGGGGGAAGAAGGCGTCGATCCCCCGAGTCCCCCCGATGAAGCACCGCTCGATCTCCGGAAGCTCCGGGATGATCTCTTCCGCCTCCCCGCAGAAGAACCTCCCGGAGGGGACTTTCGCCCGCGAGATCTCGATCGCCTCGGACCTCCGGTCGATCCCGTATATCTTGTCGGTGAACCGAGAGGCTGCGAGGGATACGGCCCCAGAGCCGCAGCCTATATCTAAGAAGGTCATGCCCGCCCCTATCTCCAGCTTTCCCATGGCGATGGAGACGTTCTCCGGCTGGGTCTCGGTACCGGGAAGCTTCATGGGGTTTTGGAGCGGCGGAAGGGGATATAAGCTTAATCCAAATCCTCTTGCGCGAAGTAAAATCAATTGGCCCTAAACTTTCCCGAGCTCTTGATCTTCAAATTCCGGATCTCCGGAATTCCATATCTCCGGATTCCAGATCCCTCATCTCTATCCGATAAGAGCCGTTCTTCCTTCCCAGGGCCGGTAGGGCCTCTATCTCCTCCACCGGAAGGCCTGGCCTCTGGGACCGGAAGCCCTCCATCACCGTCGGCCAGGGGACAAGGTGGGCGGTCTTCGGCTTTCCGGGCCCCCGGCGGAGCTCCACCGCCAGGACCCCCCGCCTTCCGGAGCTGTCGATGAACTGGTCGATCCTTTCGATCTGGTGGACGCCAGCGGAGGCGGAGAAGTGCTGGGTGAAGTAGAGGGTTTTGGCCTTCCGGGCGTCGATGCTCTTGCACTCGACGGCCAGGTAGTAGCGGGGGTGAGGCGAGTCGACCAGGAGGTCGACGACCTGGGAGGTATAGCGGCTCTGCTTCAGCCGATAGGCTACCCCCCTGATCCCCTCCATCTCGAAGAAACGGTTGATGGCCGCCACCAGCTCCCACTCGAAGTCGGGCATTTTGAAGATCTCCGGAAAATGCTGCGCTTTGGAGCTTTCTATGGCCAACCTATTTCAGCCATGTGGACCTTGACGAGGAAGGGTGGTTTAATGAGGGTCGGCAGGTTCATCAGGGCAGAGACGATCCCCGAGGCGTGGCGCCGGGGGCTCAATCTGATCTGGCGGGGGGGCGAGGAGATCACCGACGAGCGGGGGATCAGGACCCGCGAAATTCTCGCCCTGGAGGTGGTGGTGGAAGACCCCAGGAGGGATATGATCCCCGAGGAGTACTCCTGGAACCGGCCCAGGCTGGAGGACTACGCGGAGCAGCTGATCAGTGGCGAGAACCCCGGCTTTGAGTACACCTACGGGGAGCGGCTCCGGGCCTGGGCCCTTCCAGCCTCTGCGAACGAAGAAGGGGCCGATCTGCATCGACGTGGTGATGAGGACTTGGGCGATGAGGACTGGCCCGACGATAGAGGCGCAGGAGAAGGCGGAGGAGGGCCCGTCGACCAGATCGATTATGTTGTCCGCCGCCTTCTGGCGAACAGGAACTCGCGGAGGGCATCGGCTGTCACTTGGATCCCGCCCGTGGACACGAAGAAGGAGGAGGTCCCCTGCATGATGGTCGACGATTTTAAGATAAGGGAAGGCCGACTCCACCTGACGGCTCTCTTCCGGAGCCACGATTTCGCCGGCGCTTACCCCGCAAACCTCTACGGCCTAACTCGTCTCCTCGAATACGTGGCGGAGAGGGTGGGGGCGGAGCCCGGCTCGATCACCACCCTCAGCTGCTCGGCCCACATCTACGACCACGACTGGGACTGGGTGGCCGAGATGGCGACGGGTCGGTCCGACGAGGCGATCCAATCCGAAAAATGAGAGGTTGAAGGCGATGAGGTCGGATGAGGACCTCACCGCCAAGTCTCAAATTTCACCCTCAATTTCCACCATCTATCCTTTCAAAGTCCTCTCGAAGAACCTCGTCATCTCCGTCAGCGCGTCCTGGGCGGCGAAGCTCTCCGAGAGCTCGCCTTCGGCGATCATGAAACCGTGGGGCTCCCCGTAGTAGATTTTCATCTCGAAGTACTTATCCGCAGCGTCGAGGGCGGTGGCGTACTGGTATATCTCCGATACGGGGCTTGCCGCGTCTCTCGTCCCGTGGATGATCAGCATCGGCGCATGGAGCTCTCCTATGAGGTCGGAAGGTCGGGTCTCGTTGTTGAACCCCCCGGAGTAGGGAAATCCGTACCAAGCAACGCCGGAGCTGAACTCGTCCATGGTGGGAAGAAATAGCATGGTGTACCTCCCGCCTATGCAGAAGCCGGTGAGGCCGAGCCTCTCGGAGTCCACGTCTTCCCTGCCCATCAGATGCTCGACCGAGCTATTGACGATTCCAGCAACCACGTCGTCCAGGGGCACCCTCTCGAAAGTCTGCCACTCCGGCGCGATCACCACAAATCCGAAGGATGCGAGCTGGTCTGCCAGATCCAGGTATCCGGGCTCAAGGCCATTGATGGAGTGGAGCATCACGATGCCTGGGTATCTGATCATCTCACCGTCTCCTTGAATCGGCGCCGCGAGATGGGCGGGGTAGATCAGATCGTCGCTCTCTATATCCACCGTAGAGCTCAGAACCGAGGGGTTCAGGTCGGTCGCTTCAGCAGCTTCTTGATCGCTCTCAGGGCGATCGGAGCAGCCTGCAGTGCAGACCAGGGCTCCGATCAAAAGGATCAGTAAGGGTATCTTCATAATCAATACTCCTCGCAAGTTCGATCCGGGGTCGGATCCGGATCATCCAAATTTTCCAGATCGGATCTCTTATGAGATGGAAGGTGATGGGCGATAAACGATCTGATATTTCCCGGATAGAGGCAGAAGAGAAAAATCAAATCAAGATTTGATTATCCCTTCATACCTCCGGTTCACCTCATCCCAGTCCACGATCTTCCAGAAGGCCTCCACGAACTTCCCCCGATCGTTCCTGTAATCCAGGTAGTAGGCGTGCTCCCATACGTCCAGGACCATGAGGATCCTGAATGCGGGGTAGACGTTGACGTTGTGCTTCTCGAGCTGCATGATCAGGGGCCGCTTAGTCAGGCCGCACCAGGCCAGGGCCGCCCAGCCGGAGCCCTCGGTGGTGGAGGCGGCGAGGGTGAACTCCTTTTTGAACCGCTCGAGGGAACCGAACTCTCCCTTCAGGGCCTCGGCCAGGGCGCCTTTGGGCTCACCGCTCTTTGCGGCGGGGGCCAGGTTCGACCAGAAGAGGCTGTGGAGGACGTGTCCGCCCGCCTGGAAGGATAGCTCCTTCAGCGTCGCCTTCATCTCCGGGTCGGCTCCCGCCTCCCGGGCCCTGTCCAGCCTCTCCAGGATGGCGTTGGCGCCGTTGACGTAGGCGGCATGATGTTTGTCGTGATGCAGCCGGAGCTGGGCCTCGGAGATGTGAGGCTCCAGGGCGTCGTAGGCATAGGGCAGCTCTGGGAGGGAATAGAATGTCTTCTCAGCCATGGTGATATATCTCCTTGAATGATTTGAATCAGGATCTTAGAGTCAAATCTGGGGTTTCAGAGACTACAGTCAGCTTTTTGAAGTCGGATTCGAGATCCGGGAAGGCCAGGAGGAGCGTCGGCCCGACCCGGGATATTCGGAAGCTCAGTAGCTCACCGATTCGATCTTCTCCCCTCTCGGCACTATCGAGTGGTCGGGGTTGCCGGAGGGCTTCATCTCCGTCCGCTTCCCCATGGCCTTGAACTTCTCCATGTGCTCCCTGGCCATCTCCAGCTTCTCGTCGAAGACGGTGTGGACTACGTAGGCCTCCTTCCTGCCCTCGTCGTAATAGAGTTCGTGTCCAGACCATCCATTGCTCTTCCGGATCTCCATCCGATCGTCGAACTTCTGCCTCCAGGCGGGAAAGTCCTCCACTTTGTGCCTCACAACTCCTATCCTGGCCATATTATCACCATTAATAATTACAGATGCTCGCTTCTTAAGTACTTTTCTGACAGCATCAAGATTCTTTCGTCAAGCTCAACCGGCAGGGCCAAGATCATGAATCGCTGCAGCTCCTGACCCTCTGGCCCGATCTCGCCAGCCCTCATTCACCTTTCTCAAGTTTTCTATAGGCCTCAATCGGCTGTCCCCGTCTCGAAACGTGGTTTCCTCTCGAAACGTGGTTTCCTCTCCAAACGTGGTTTCGTCTCCAGAGGTGTCTCGTTTTCGAGGGGTGCTTTGCGGCGCCGGCGTAAAATGCTGCTGCGTAGATCCGCACGGTGGTTGCGGGTTCAGCGGACGGCGATGCGCCGTCCGCCGAACCGCTTGTCATCCGACCGTTCTGCCGCTCCGCCAGAAGCCCGGCGAGGTTTATGCCGCCATCAGGCGAGGTCGAATCGGTCCAGGTTCATGACCTTGTTCCAGGCAGCCACAAAGTCGGTCAGGAACTTCTCCTGGGAGTCCTCAGATGCGTAGACTTCCGCGATGGCCCGGAGCTGGGAGTTGGAGCCGAAGATCAGATCGACCCTGGTACCGGTCCACACCAGCTCGCCCGTAGCCCGATCCCGACCCTCGAAGACCCCCTCATCTTCCGCGGTGGGCTTCCACTCCGTCCTCATGTCGAGGAGGTTTTTGAAGAAGTCATTGGTGAGGGTCTGGTGCCGCCTGGTGAAGACGCCGTGCCGGGACCCTCCGAAGTTGGCCTCCAGGACGCGCATGCCGCCCAGGAGAACCGTCATCTCGGGGGCGGTCAGGGTCAATAGTTGGGCCCGATCGACCAAGAGCTCCTCTGCCGGTACGGCAAACCTGGCTTGGAGGTAGTTACGGAAACCGTCTGCAACCGGCTCGAGGACGGCAAAGGACGCCGCATCGGTCTGCTCCTGGGATGCGTCCGTCCGTCCAGGGGCGAAGGGAACGGTCACCCCGGTCCCGGCATTCTTCGCCGCCTCCTCGACGGCGGCGCATCCTCCCAGGACGATCAGGTCGGCGAGTGAGACCCTCTTTTTGCCCGTCTGGGCGTCGTTGAACTCCTTCTGGATTTTCCCTAGGGCCTGGAGCACGGCCTTCAGCTGGGCCGGCTGGTTGACCTCCCAGTCCTTCTGGGGCGCAAGACGGATCCGCGCCCCGTTCGCTCCGCCGCGCTTGTCGGAGCCGCGGAAGGTGGACGCCGCCGCCCAGGCGGTAAAGACCAGCTCCGGAATGGATAGCTCCGAGGCGAGGATCTCGGCCTTGAGCCGGGCTATGTCGGCGGCATCGATCAGCTGGTGATCGACGGCAGGGACCGGGTCCTGCCAGATCAGCTCCTCAGCCGGGACCTCCGGGCCGAGATAGCGTGAGCGAGGCCCCATGTCGCGGTGGGTGAGCTTGAACCATGCCCGGGCGAAGGCGTCGGCAAACTTTTCGGGGTTCTGCAGGTAATCCCTCGCGATCGGCTCGTAGATGGGATCGAAGCGGAGGGAGAGGTCCGCCGTGGTCATCATCGGCCGGTGCTTCTTCGAGGGGTCGTGGGCGTCGACCACCATATCCTCTTCGTCCACGTCCCTGGCCAGCCACTGATGCGCGCCGGCCGGGCTCTTGACCAGCTCCCACTCGTATTTGAACAGTACGGTCAGGTAGCCCATGTCCCACCGGACGGGGTTCGGAGTCCAGGCGCCTTCCAGGCCGCTGCCAATGGTATCGCCTCCTTTTCCGCTGCCGAAGCTGCTCTTCCAGCCCAGTCCCTGCTCTTCGATGGGGGCGGCCTCGGGCTCGGGTCCCACGTTGGTCGCAGGGCCGGCGCCATGGCATTTGCCGAAGGTGTGCCCGCCAGCGACCAGGGCCACGGTCTCTTCGTCGTTCATCCCCATGCGCCCGAATGTCTCTCGAACGTCATGGCCAGAGGCGACCGGATCCGGGTTGCCGCCCGGCCCCTCCGGGTTGACGTAGATCAGGCCCATCTGCACCGCAGCAAGTGGATTCTCGAGATCCCGCTGGCCGGAGTATCGCTCGTCTCCGAGCCACACGGTCTCAGGGCCCCAATAAATGTCCTCTTGCGGCTCCCAGAGATCCTCACGCCCGCCGCCGAAGCCGAAGGTCTTGAGCCCCATCGACTCCAGAGCACAGTTACCGGCGAGGATCATCAGGTCGGCCCAGGAGATCTTTCGGCCGTATTTTTGTTTGATGGGCCAGAGCAGACGGCGCGCCTTGTCGAGATTCACGTTGTCAGGCCAGCTGTTGACTGGGGCAAAGCGCGAGAGGTCGGCTCCCGCGCCCCCGCGGCCGTCGCCGATGCGGTATGTACCGGCGGGGTGCCACGCGTTCCGGATGAAAAGCCCCCCGTAGTGACCATAATCCGCCGGCCACCACTCCTGGGAGTCGGTCATCAGGGCGATGAGGTCCTCCTTCAAGGCCGGAAGGTCGAGCTTCTCGAACTCTTCGGCGTAGTTGAACGCTTCGCCCATGGGATTGGAGAGGGGAGAGTTCTGGTGGAGAACCCTGAGGTTCAGCTGGTTCGGCCACCAGTCGCGGTTCGACATATTTCTGACGCCCATGCGCTGGTGAGCCCCGCCCGGCGCCGGGTGCTTGCTATCCTCATTCATAATGTTCGCTCCTTCACGGTGCAGATTTTTGATCGTCTCTGCTTCGATTCGTCAGGCTGTCCGGGGAGGGGTGGGAACTCTGCTTCCGACCTATCAACGGAATAGTCTCCGTCAGCTGCCTGGTCAGATAACCCGGAGATGGGATTCAGAGCTTCTTGTGGCAGAACCACCAGTCTTCGCAGACCATTCCGCCGCCGGTCTTTCGAGTGGCTGCGGTCTTCTCATCTGCGGGCGGGGGTATGATCACCTCGTCGCCGAAGAGGTCGTTCTTGGGCCAGTTGGCGGGCAGAGCCACCTTATTCTCGTCGGAGATCTGGAGGGCCTTGACCACTCTCAGAACCTCGTCCATGTTACGGCCGATCTCCTGGGGGTAGTAGAGCATCAGCCTCAGGACTCCGTTCGGGTCGACTACGAAGACCGCCCTGACCGTGTTGGTCCCCTTCCCCGGGTGGATCATTCCCAGCTTTGTGGCGACGGCGCCGGTGTCCGCGATGATGGGAAAGGTGATCTCCACGTTCATCTTCTCTTTGATCCACTCAGTCCACTTCATGTGGGAGTGGACCTGGTCGATGGACAGCCCCACCAGGGCGCAGTTCAGGTCGTCGAACTCCTTCTTCATCTTCTGGAAGGCGATGAACTCGGTGGTGCAGACCGGGGTGAAGTCTCCGGGATGGCTGAAGAGGACGA
>DAINAQ010000007.1:0-25722 GCA_036733325.1 Methanothrix sp. | reverse complement strand
GGACGTGCTGATTCATCAGTACTTCGGAGTCGATCTCGCACTCACCTGGGACGTCGTTCAGAGCGACATACCAGATCTGAAGCTGAAAATTTCCCAGCTAAAGAGAGAATGAAATAGAAAGTCTCTATTTATCGCCGGTGGGGGCGTCCGCGCCATCCGGCCACCTGCTCCAACGCGCCCACCCGCCGAAATGGCGCCCATCCCCAAAAGCAAAGTGTGGGGAGAAAGAGGTCCTAGCCGCCCTCTTGAAAGACGAGCGTCTTGAGGGCCGTCCTTCTTCGCGTCGATCGTCCGGGGCGAGATGACCCGCGAAGGCGACGGAGAGATCCTGGCGGGGTTTGAGGGTCGAGAGAGCCCCATGGACCCCTCGGGCCTGACGAATCGCGGGCTTTCGGGGGGCGATCGAGCGGGAGGCGGATGCCCCCTCGCCCCGCGCCTCCGCGCCGCCCGTCATCGCCTGCTGAAAGAGAGGATCGGGGGCCAGCAGGTCCCGATACTATGAGGAGAAATCTGGATTGATCGCTTCTTTCTCAATCAATCCCAAAAAAGATACTGACGATGCTCGTATTTTCCTTCAGGCCGAAAGCCACTCCTCTCGATCGATCTCGCCCCTCTTCAAGATCTCGGCCAACAGTCCGACTCGGATCGTCGCCTTGTGGGGATTTGGAATGATCAGGACCAGATCTCCCCTGACCATGTACGGGTGCTTTCCGCCGGAATGGGGGCCTTCAAACCCCAGCATTCTGAGCTTTCTTATCAGCTCCCTGTAAGAGATCGGCACAAGCTTAGACAACGGAAACCTGCTCCTCAGGCATGCCGATATTGTGCTCGCCCATCGGCGGAATCGGAAGGCCTCTCTGGAGCCTTGCCACTATCCACTCCTCGATGACCTCGATCAGCTCCTTTCTGCACTCCTCGACCGTCCTGCCCGATGCCCAGACACCGGGCAGTTCGGGGATAGAGGCAAAGTAGGGCTCATCGTCCTCGATCACCTTGTATTCAGCTCTGGCGAGCGCCGTCTCCACGTACTCTGAAAACATGCTATTGCGTAGTTTGACTCTTAAGGGATTTAACGGTTGGGGGTGAGATCGTTCTCCGGCCTCAAGATGCTCCACCCTACCGCCGCCTCCGGCTGCAGCCCCCGCCTTCCGGCGCCGCCCGAGAGCCGCACCCCTACGACGTCCTCCGGGCGGCGGTCGATCTCTGCTCAGAGCTCTGGTAATATTGGCGATCTTCCTTTGGATATCGGCTCCTAGATGCTGATTGGAGTCTCGGAGATCTGCCAGATCCCGTCGATGGTGGCCAGGTCTTGATCGGCCCCCCGGAAGGATCTCTCGAAGTGGACCGCTAATGTGACCACATCCTCGGCTCCGCCCAGGTCCCTGGTGTAGGTGTAGGTCTTCTCCTCGGCGGTCGCCCCCGGCACTCCAGCATAGATGATTTCTGCATCAACAACCCTGCCATCCTTCAGAAGCTCGACGTAAACCTTGTTGCCGAACAAGTCGATCGATTCGATCGCAAGCTCGTATCCCTCCTCCAGCCCCAGCGACGTGCCGCTGGTGAAGGTCCTCTCCTGTCCGTCGTCATAGATGATCCGAGAGAGCAGGTTGTGCTTCACAAGGTCAGGTTCCCTGGAGACGTCGGAAAGGCATCCGTCCTCAGAATAGACGGCAAAGTACTCCTCTCCTTCCGCTTCGAGGGTATAGAAGTGGCCCCAATCATCTCGCTCGAAGTTTCGCCACTGGGGAACCCGAACCTCTCCCTCCCCGATTTCGGCGAGGGTGTCAGAGATCTGCCAGATCCCATCGACAGTGGCCATGTCCCTGTCGGCTCCTCGGAAGGAGTTCTTGAAGTGGACAGCTACGATGGCGATCTTCTCTGCGTCGCCCAGATCTGCAGTGTAGGTGTAGGTCTTGTCATCTATGTCTGCTCCTTCTCCAGAGGGCTCCACCAGGGCAGAGTCGACGACTGCCCCCTCCTTCATCAGCTGGACGAAGACCCTGTTTCCGTCAAGGTCGATGGACTGGATCGCAAGCTCGTACCCCTCCTCCAGCTCCAGGGGTGTGCCCGAAGTGAAGACGCGATCTTCGACTTCGTCGATCAGCACCCGAGATAGTTGGCCGGATTTCGTCAGGTCGGCATCTATCGAGCTTTCCCAGAGATGGCCTCCCTCAGCATAGGCGGCAAAGAACCTCTCCCCCTGGAGATCGACGGTCCAGAATGAGCCCCAATTTTCAACCTGGAAGGGCTCCATTGATGCTATCTGGGTTACGTTGCTGGTCGATGATTCAGCGCAAAAGGCTGTACCGGCAAACAGCGCCACGAAGGCCAGAAAGGCCAGTAGTGGTTCTTTATTGACGATATCAATTCCTCCTTTTATCAACTGTTATCTCTCTCGATTTAAAAAGCTTTTCGTCTCCTGATTAAAAGATTGACTGTTTATGATGGACCCTTCCTGCAGATCTTGATGACTGCCCCCGGCACCGATCTGCCGATAGTCATTCAATCCTGTTCTCAAGTTCTGACCGGGCTCGGAGTCACGAGTAAATATTTATAATCAGCAGCCTCCATGCTTCCTGATGAGACGCGGCTTTTTGTGGAGATCTTCGGCCACCGCCTCATAAAAATATCTACAATGAATTGGAGGTTTGATCGTGAACTCTTCATCTCGTATGGCCCTGACGTGCCTTCTGACCATACTTCTCTTGCCCGCCTCCCTCGGCATCACGGCGGAGGAGACGGGATCAGAGACTGGAACCGGTTCGGCGAATGAGACGGTTTCGGAGCTCCTGAAGGGAGAGCTCCTCTTCATCGACGAATTCGAGACCACCAAGCTTGCGGACTGGGGATGCGTCAAGGGCGAGAACCAGAGCAACTACTACCAGTCCGGCAGATACATCATCAACGTGGTCCCCGCCGACTCCTGGTGGAGGGTCCAGTCCGGAAAGTCCTTCGGCGACTGCATCGTGGAGGTGGAGGCGACCCCCATCGGTGGCCCCGACGACAACGTCTACGGGCTGATGACGGGCTGGATCGACTGGTCCAACTACTACCTGTTCATGATATCTGGAGACGGCTACTTCAAGTTCACCAAGAGGGATGAAGGCAACTGGACCCGGGACGATCCCTGGACCAGATCCGAAGCCATCAACCTGGGAAAAGAGACCAATCTCATCCAGGTGAAGCGCCAGGGAGACGCCCTCTCCTTCTTCGCCAACGGCATCAAGCTCGCCGAATACGCCGACGACACCTTCTCCGAAGGAACCGTGGGCGTCATGGCCGGCACCACCGCCTGCGGCGGAGAGAACGTGACCGTCAGCTTCGACAACTTCTCGGTCTGGACCATCGGATGGACCTGAGCCCCCGATCGGGCTCGTCCATCGTCCCCTCCTTTTTGGACCCCGAAGCTTCCCCTGGTCCATCCCTTGCCGAGGAAAGGCGGCCCGCTTGCAGGAGCCATGCCCGGAGCCACGCCCACCGGCCGCGCCGGCTACAAAGCCTTTTATATCTTCCTCCCCTAACCGGGCCGGGCGCGAGAGTGGAAGGGCGGCTGCCGCTGGCGAACCCTTCGCCGGTGTGGAAAGTCCCCCCACCTCTGGACACGCAGACACCTCTTCGGGTGTAGGGCGAGAGCTCTGGCTCTGGCACAGAAACGAGACTGCACCTCGCCAATGCCATGATGCCGAAAGGCTGAGGTCGCGAGGAAGGCGGATGAAACGGCGAATCCCTGCGGGTGCAAGCCAAAATAAGGGCGATCCATGGAGTCCAGCCAACGCCCGGGTATGGCGCTCAGCTGAATGCTGCCAATGCCGAAAGGCACGAACAGAAGGGGGCTTACTCTCCAGACTCGCGCCCACCAACGCCTCCGGGGCAAAGCCTGCTCCGTAAAACCTCATGGTCTCTTTTCAGGTCCTGTTGAATCTGGCTATCCCCATCCGCTATCCCGCCCACTATCCCCATCCGCTATCCCATCCGCTCTCATCCATTATCCTATCCATCTTCTTTCGCTTTCCGAAGGTCCTCCGCCAGGACGCTCCTGGCGAGGAGCCTGGCCACCCGGAGGGGCTCGGGAACCTTCCCCTCCAGGGTGAAGGAGCTGAGCAGCCCCTTCGTCTCCTCCGCCGTCGCCCCCAGGGACCTTGCATAGACCTCAAAGCCAGTCTTCAGCCTGAGGAGCTCCCGGGGGCCGAGCCGTCTGTACCTCTCGATCTTATCTTCCGGATGGGGAAAGTACTCCCTGATGTACCCCTCGATTCCCGGAGACTCCTCGTAGGTGAGGCTGATCACCGGAAGGCCCGTCTCCTGGCGGACGAGGTCGAGGTCGATGATGTTGAACCAGCTGATGATCGATCCGTTCAGGAGGAGGGCGTTTATGTCGCTCCTCTCCAGCCCCTCGAATATATCCAGAACACCTCGGGTGGCGTCGTCCCCCCCTACGGATATCCTGGCCAGGCCGAACCCGTCGATGCGGAGGTCTTTTCTCATCACCACCCCCGCCAGCCTCGACTGAGCCGCCGTCTTCAGAAAGCTCTCTGCCACCCCCAGGACCCGAACCCCCCTCTTGTTGACGTGGAGAGTCATGAAGGGAGTATTGGACCTTCGAGCTGAATATCTTTTTGGAGGTCATCGAACGTCATTTCAGAACTCTCCTCTTTTTTCGGCTTGGCGAAAATTTAATAAATTTCCCCGTCCATATTAATCAGTGTACGTCTGGAGGTGATAGATTGAAGACGAAGGAAATGGAGAATATGGACAAGGTGGTCAAGGAGATCGGGACCGGACCCCTCTGCACAAACGAGTCCCTCCTGGAGGAGGTCAAAAAGACCCTCCTGGAGAAGGGGTACGCCGCGGCAGAGATCCTGGTATCCCAGCGGGCCGGAGCCGACGAGCAGGACGAGATTACCAGGGCTCTGGCCATCAGCCAGAAGCACAAGCTCAGCCCGGAGGCTGGGGCGAAGGTCATCGAGAGCCTGAACGTGATCAAGTCGGGGAAGTGGTGACCTCTCCAATGGTCAGATCGGTCCCGTGGATCGGCCCTCTCCCCGGCCATCCCATTTTTGGATGCTCATATCGACCTCTGAGCCCGCTCAACTTTTATGGGCCCGAAAACCCCTCATTTTCAGAAACCTCCCCTCATTTGCCGGGGGCCTCGGCCGGGATCCCCTCCCCCTCATAGTGGGCCATGATCTTTCTTGTGATCTCGTCGAAGGCCTCGGCATTCCGGGAGGCGACGTTGAGGATGAAGGGTCTGCCGCTGTCGCCGCTCTCGCAGATGGCGGGATCGATCTCGATCCTCCCCAGGAAGGGAACCCCCAGCTCCTCGGCCGCCCTCATCCCGCCCCCCACCTTGAAGAGGTCGATGGCACCCCCGCATTTGGGGCATGAGAATCCGCTCATGTTCTCCACGATACCCAGGACCGGTATCCCCAGGGCCCGTGACATGTCGATGGCCTTCCTCGCGTCCAGAAGGGAGAGGTCCTGGGGGGTGGTGACGACGATGGTGCCGTCGGGCTTGAGGAGCTGGGCGATGCTGAGGGGCTCGTCGCTCGTTCCCGGCGGAAGGTCGACGAGCATGTAGTCGAGATCCCCCCATCTGACCGCGTCGATGAACTGCCTCAAGGCCTGCATCTTGAGCGGTCCCCTCCAGACCACCGGGCTGTCCTTTCCGATGACGAAGGCCATGGAGACCACCTTTATGCCGCTGTCCAGTCCCACCGGCAGCTCCACGGGATGGATGGTCTGGTCCTCCTCCCCGGTCAGGACGGCGTCTTCTATCTTCAGCATCTTGGGGACGTTGGGCCCGGTGATGTCGGCGTCCAGGATCCCCACCTCCTTGCCGTAGAGGGCGAGGCCGAGGCCAAGGTTGACCGCCACCGTAGTCTTACCGACGCCTCCCTTTCCGCTCATCACCATTATGCTGTGCTTGATCCTGTTTTCTATGGTTTCCGTCATCATATCTCCTCCATCCGGCTCATCCTTCCCTCCAACGTATATCTGAGTCTGATCCGGGATCAGATCAGGCTTTTGGCTCGATTTGACTTTGGGGACGACCTGAGAGGACGAAAAGTTATAATTCCATAGATCTCTTTCGACATATGAACCACCGGATGATCTACCTCCCCTTCGGGATTCTGGCGGTCCTCCTCCTGGCCCTGGTCCTGTGGGCGAGCGTCACCCTCCTCTTCTTCGGGGCGCTAAGCACCGCCTTCACCAGGATGGGGTTCTCCTGGTCCGACGCCCTCCTCCTCCTGGCCGCATCCCTGTTGGGCGCCGGAGTGAACCTCCCCCTATTCACCGTCGAGTCGAAGGTCCCGGTGGTGAGGGAGACTCTGGTCAGGTCCTTCGGGATGGTCTATCGGATTCCGGTGTTGAAGACGATAAAGAACGAGACCACGGTGGCGGTGAACGTCGGCGGCGCCCTGATCCCGGTCCTGGTCTCGGCCTATCTGCTGGTCGCCTATCCCCAGGTCGCTCCCATCGCTCTGGCGGGGACGGCCATCGTCACCCTGGTGACCAACAGCGTCGCAAGGCCCATAAAGGGCCTGGGGATCGCAACCCCCCTCTTCATCCCGCCCCTGGCGGCGGCCCTGTCCGCCATCTTCCTCACCGCGGCCTTCTGCCCCATCCCCGAGTGCCGGTTCGTCACCGCCTACGTGGGCGGAGTTCTGGGAACCCTGATCGGGGCGGACCTCCTCAACCTCAAGAGGATCTCAGATCTCGGGGCTCCTGTGGCGAGCATCGGGGGCGCTGGCACCTTCGACGGGATATTCATGACCGGAGTGATCGCGGTCCTCATCGTCTGAAGAGCAAAGGTCTTTATCGATCTTGCGGCCTCCTCCCTCCCATGAGCTTCAGAGGTTTCCTCTCCGAGCTGCAGGAGGCCGGCCTCCTGGAGGAGGTGGACCGCCCCGTATCGCCGAAGCTTGAGGCCGCAGCCCTCTCCGTCGGGACGGGTCCCGTTCTATTCAATAACGTCGACGGGAAGAGGTGCTGCATGAACGTCCTGGGGACCCGGGACCTGCTGGCGCGAGCCCTCTCGACGACCAGAGAGGATATGGTGAAGGATCTGGCCAGAATCGACCTGGAGGGCGGCTGGATCCGGGAGGTGGACTCCTCCCCCTTCATGGAGGTGATCTCCGAGCCCGACCTCTCCAGTCTTCCCATCCTCACTCATTTTCGGGGGGATGGGGGCCCCTACATCACCTCCGGGATCGTGATATCCGCCTTCGGAGGCAAGACCAACGCCTCGGTCCACCGGATGATGGTGATCGGAAAAGACAAAGTGGCGGCGAGGCTGGTCCCCGGAAGGCACACCCACATGCTCCTCCAGGAGGCCCTGGGCGAAGGCGAGAGCCTCCCCGTGGCCATCGTCATCGGGGTCGACCCCGCGGTCATGATCGCCGCCAGCACCAGAGTCCCCCTGGGGATGGAGTTTCAGTACGCCAGCAGCCTATCCGGAAGCCCGGTGGAGCTGGTGGCCCTCGATAACGGCGTTTCGGTCCCCTCCGCCGAGATCGTCTTTGAGGGGTACATCGACCAGGAGAGGGCCTCCGAGGGGCCGTTTGTGGACATAACCGGAACCCGAGACTTTCCGAGGATGGAGCCGGTGATCCACCTCACCAAGATGATGACCAGGGAGGTTCCCATCTACCACGGCCTCCTCCCCTCGGGGGGAGAGCACAAGATGCTGATGGGAATCCCCTACGAGCCCCTGATATTCAGGGCGGCGTCCCGGGTCGCCGAGGTGAAGAACGTCCTCCTGACCGAAGGAGGATGCTCTTACCTCCACGCCGTGGTTCAGATCAAAAAGAGGGACCAGGCCGACCCGAGGAAAGTGATCGACGCCGCCTTCGAGGCCCATAAGAGCCTGAAGCACGTCCTGGTCGTCGACGAAGACGTCGACATCTACAGCCCCCAAGACCTGGAGTACGCCGTGGCCACCAGGGTCAGGGGTGACGAGGACATGGTCATCTACCCCAACGTCCGGGGGAGCACCCTCGACCCCCGGTCCGTGGAGGGGATCACCACCAAGGTGGGGATCGACGCCACCATGACCCTGGGCGAGGAGGAGAAGTTCCTCCGGGTGAGGCCGGAGATGCCCAAACCAGCCGGATAAGGATCAAAAATTTCGTCCAGGGACCCTCTGCGATCGGTCGGTCCCCGGCGGTTAGCCCTCCCGCGGGCAGGCCGCAGGCGAAATTCCCACCCCGGTCATCACCGCCAAAAGGCCGATCTTTCCTTCGTGCCCCTCCTTCACCCTGGCACCCCAGATGACGTTCGCCTCCGGGCCCAGCTCTTCGGTCAGGGCCGCGGCGATCGTCGCCGCCTTCTTGAGGGTGAGGTCAGAGCCCCCGGTTATGTGGAGGAGGCAGCCGGCGGCCCCCTTCACCTCCACCTCCAGCATGGGGGAGCTCAGAGCCGAGCGGACGATCTTCTCGGCCTCGTCCACCAGATCGAATTCCCCCACCAGAGCCGCCGAGAGTCCGCCGTCGGACATGATCGTCTTCACGTCGGCAAAGTCGAGGTTGATCAGGGAGGTCTGGATTATCGTCTCCACCATCCTCCTGATGATCTCAGCCACCACCTGGTCCATCACCGAGAATATCTGATCGGCTGAGAGGCCCGGCGCCATCTCCCGAACTCTGTCGTCATCCAGGAGGATGAGGGTGCTGGCGGCACTCGCCAGCTCTTCGATCTCTGCGGGGCCCAATCGCCCAACATCTCCCGGCCCGGGACTCGCTCGCTGGGGGAGGGTGAATATCCCCACCACCGTGGCCCCCAGTTCTCTTGCCATCTCGCATATGGCGGGAGCTGCGCCCGTCTCCGGCCCCATCCTCATCCCTGGCCCCGTCCCCCGCCCCGTTCCGCCATCCAGGCCGGCGACGACGAAGACTAGGTCTCTATTTCTCAGGGCGTTCTGAAGGACGCGGCGGGACCTCTCGGCGGCGACCCTTCCCGCCTCGGAATCTGCTCCGGCACCATCCCCCTCGACGAAGCCCCTCTCCATGAGCATCTTTCTGTCCGCCCTGATCCTCTCCATCATGCCTCGATCGGTGCTGAGGGCCAGGGTCTCGGCGCCGCCGACCTCCAGGTTGGCGAGCCTGGTCACCATCCTGCAGCCGGCATCTCCCCATCCCACCACCAGGATTCGAGGGTCTCTATACTCCTCGCCGTGGTAGGAGTAAGCCTGCTCCCCGGACCGAATTGCATCCCTGGTCTCCATCCTCATTCGTCCGCCCCCTCGCTGGGGTGAGGGGCTTTGCGGGGCCCAAAATAAAAATGCGCCAGCATTCGCCGGCTTTTGAGGGCCGTCCCCTCTGAACTCTCCGCCGAAGAGGAGGAATTCCAGGATGGTAGATAAGAATTTCCAAAAAAGATATCTTTATCAGGAATCGGGCCAACGCCCATTGCATGGCTCTTGACGAAGTTACGATCACAAAGGCGATTGTCGAGTCCTACATGGAGTCTTTCCTCAAGTACACCGACGTGGACGTGGCTCTGGTGGGGGCGGGCCCCGCGAACCTGGTGGCGGCAAAGAAGCTCGCCGAAGCCGACGCCAAGACGGTGGTCTTCGAGAGGAACCTCTCCGTCGGCGGCGGGATCTGGGGCGGCGGGATGATGTTCCCCCGGATCGTGGTCCAGAAGGAGGGATGCAGGATCCTGGACGAGTTCGGGGTCTGGTACCGGGAGTACGCCGAAGGCTACTACATCGCCAGCTCCATCGAGACGGTGGCGAAGCTGACCGCCGGGGTCATCGACGCCGGGGCCGAGATCATCAACCTGGTCACCGTGGAGGACGTGATGATCCGGGAGGACGAGAAGATCGCAGGCCTGGTCATCAACTGGGAGGCGGTGGAGAGGACCAGGCTCCACGTCGACCCCCTCTCGATACGGGCGAAGGTGGTCATCGACGGGACCGGCCACGACGCCAACATCTGCAAGGTCGTGCAGAGGAAGATCCCCGGGGCCAGGGTCGGGTCCCTGGGCGTGGTCGGAGAGAAGCCGATGTGGGCCGACGTTGGGGAGAAGACGGTGGTGGAGGTGACCCAGGAGGTCTATCCCGGCCTCATCGCCGCGGGGATGGCGGCGGCGGCCGTCGCCGGCGGGCATCGGATGGGACCGATCTTCGGCGGGATGCTCCTCTCCGGAGAGAAGGCGGCGGCGCTGGCCCTGGAGAAGCTGGGGCTTTGAGGACGCGGGGGCCGCTCTGGCGGTCTCTGCCGTTCTTGTTCTTATTCGCATTCGCATAATTCGCATTTGAATTCGTCTTCAGATCAGATGTCAGTCCAGTCGATCAGGGAGATGAAGGTCCAATCGATCCGGGGCGGGGCGGACCTGGCCCGCTTCATCTGCAGCAGGTACTCGGGGGACAGGACCTCGGGCAAGGTCGTGGAGGTGGGGGTCGGAGCCGCCCCCGAGGTCGCCCTCCTCCTCATCCCGGCCATGGAGGTCGTGGCCACCGATCGAGAGGCCCGGAACGTCGGCGGCCTGGAGGTCGTAGGTGACGACATATTCTCCCCCCACCAGGAGCTCTACCGGGGCGCCGCCCTCCTCTACTCCATAAGGCCGCCCCTGGAGATGCAGATCGCCATGGGACGCCTCGCCCTCGATATCGGAGCCGAAGTGATCGTAAGGCCTCTCGCCGACGAGATAGCCGAAATTCCTGGATTTTCAAGGACCCTGGTCAACTTCGGCGAGGCTCGGTTCTACCTCTTCATCCCGACCTCTTCGTCATCTACGTCCTATCTGTTATCTACGTCATCTCCCTCCCCTTCGTCATCTCCGCCCTCTTCGTCATCTCCGCCCTCCCCGCCCCGCCCGTCCCATCCTCTTTGAGCGCCTCCATCTTATCGGGCCTCTCCCCTCTTCTCGGGAAGCTCCATCCGCTTGAAGATCTCCGCCACCACCACCACCGCCGAGGCCACTATGACGATTGTACCCCAGCTCTCGGCGCCGAGGGGAGCGGTATCGAAGAGCTCCTGCATGAAGGGCGCGTATATCGCCACCAGGAGGGCGGTGAGGGACGCGGCCAGCCCCAAGAACAGCTTCTTATTCGACCTGGGGTCCATGCTGAAGAAGGAGTCTCGAAGAGATCTGCTGTTGTAGGCGTTGTAGAGCTCGAAGATCACCAGGGCGGCAAAGACCGTCGTCCTGGCCTCCTCGATCGGCACCCCGCTCCTCAGGGAGCTGGCGTAGAGGCCGAGGGTCCCAGCGAAGATGGTCGCCGATATCCCCAGGGTGTAGAGGAAGAGACCCCTGGTGAGGATCGGCTCGTCGGGGTCTCTGGGGCCTCTGGTCATCAGGTCGGAGTGGCCGGGCTCGACGGCAAGGCCGATGGCCGGAAACTCGTCGGTGACGATGTTGATCCAGAGGATCTGGAGGGCGAGGAGGGGCACCGGAAGGCCCAGCATCACCCCCACGAAGATGGTCATCACCTCGGCGAAGTTGCAGGATAAGAGGTAAGATGAGGCCTTCCTGATGTTGGCGTAGATGCGCCTGCCCTCCTCGACCGCCGAGACGATGGTGGCGAAGTTGTCGTCGGCGATGACCATATCCGAGGCCTCCTTGGAGACCTCCGTGCCGGTCTTCCCCATGGCCACCCCGATGTCGGCGGTCCTGAGGGCGGGGGCGTCGTTGACCCCGTCGCCGGTCATGGCCACCACGTGACCCTTCCCCCGGAAGGCCTCCACGATCCTCACCTTGTGCTCGGCGGTGGTCCGGGCGAAGATGGAGACCTCTTCGATCAGCTCAAAAAGCTCGCCGTCCTTCATCTTCTCCAGATCGGTCCCCTCCAAGACCCGGCCGCCCTGGTTCAGGATGCCCAGCTCTCTTCCGATCGCCGAGGCGGTGAGCTTGTGGTCGCCGGTGATCATCACCGGCTTGATCCCGGCCTTCTTGCAGACCTTGATCGCCTCCTTCGCCTCCTCCCGCGGAGGGTCCATCATCCCCACCAGCCCCAGGAAGGTGAGGCCGGATTCCACCTCCTCCCGCTCCAGGCTCGCTTGGGCCTCCATCTCTTTTCTGGCCAGGGCCAGAATCCGCAGTCCCCTCCCTGCCATCTCGTCGGCGGCGGCGAGGGTCCTCGACCGGTCCTCGGAGACGATCGACTCCTCTGTGCCGTCCCGCATGATCCGGCTGCAGAATTCAAGGACGGTCTCGGGTGCCCCCTTCATGGAAACGGTGAGGCCCTCGGAAGATTTGTGGACCGTGGTCATCCTCCTCATCTCCGAGTCGAAGGGGAACTCCTCCTCCTCGGAGACGTAGAAGCCCTCGACCCAGTCGAGGACGCTGGCCTTGGCGGCGGCGACGATGAGGGCCCCCTCGGTGGGGTCGCCGATCACCCGCCAGCCCTGGGGCCCTTCCTCCAGCTTGGAGTTGTTGCAGAGGACTCCGGCGGCCAGGAGGAGGGTGAGATGTCTGTTCTCCTTTGGGTCCGCCTCTCTTCCGTCCAGGATGAAGGAGCCGGCGGGGTCGTAGCCGGACCCGGTCACCTCCACGTCCCGGGTGGTCCAGATCCTTCTCACCATCATCTCGCCCCGGGTCAGGGTTCCGGTCTTGTCGGTGCAGATCACCGTGGTCGACCCCAGGGTCTCCACAGCAGGAAGGCGGCGGATGATGGCGTTCTTCTTGGCCATGATCTGGGTCCCGTAGGCGAGGGTGATGGTGGTGACGAAGGGGAGCGACTCGGGGATGCCGGCGACGGCTAAAGCCGCAGCGATGATCAGGGTCTCCAGCACCGGCGAGCCCCTGTAGACCTCCACCGCGAAGATGATGGCGCAGGCGGTGAGGACCACCAGGGCCAGCTGCTTTGCCAGCTGTTGGAACTTGATCTTGATCGGCGGGTCCTCGGGCCGTTTCTGGACCAGGCCCGATATCCGCCCCAGCTCGGTATCGGTCCCCGTCCCCGTCACCACGGCCCTGCAGTTGCCGTAGACGACGATCGTCCCCATGTAGACCATGCTGGTCCGGTCAGCCAGGTGGGTCTCCTCGGCCACGGCCTCGGTCCCCTTGATCTCGGGGACCGATTCGCCGGTCAGAGACGACTCCACCACCTGGAGCGAGGTCTCCTCGAGCACCCGACCGTCGGCGGGGACCTTGTCTCCGGCCTCCAGGTAGACGACGTCGCCTGGCACCAGCCCCTTGACCGGGATCCGGGTCATCTGCCCGGAGCGGAGGACGTTCGCCTCCGGCGCCACCATCTCCTGGAGCGCCTCCATGGCCCGCTCCGCCCTGTACTCCTGGACGAAGCCGACGAGGGATATGAAGAAGATGATCCCCACGATGACGTAGGAGTTGGTGGTCTCGCCCGCGATCCAGGAGATGGCCGAGGCGGCGAGGAGGACGATGATCAGGTAGTTCTCGAACTGGCGGAGAAATATCCGGGCCTTGGAGGGCCTGTAGATCTCTTCGAGCTGGTTTGGCCCGTATTCCGCAAGCCTTTGCTCGGCCTCCTCGGAGGATAGCCCCTCCTCGCTGGAGCCGAGCCGCTCCAGGGTCTCTTCGGGGGTCAGGGTGTGCCAGGGGTCGGTCATGGGATCATCTCGAAGAATTCGTATCTAGTTACTAGGCCTTCCTGAGGTAAAAATATTTGTTCTCATCAGGGGCTGCCGGGGATAGCCGAGCCCCTGGGAACCGGGCGGCTGGATCTGGACCTCAGGCGGTCGTCTCCGGTGCTGCTCTTCGAGATAATCCGCTCGGGATGACTGATATATTCATCCGGCGATGCCGTGAAGGAACAATTCGTCCAGGACTTCCTATACCTTTACCGAGATACAGCGCCTTTACGTCGTCGGCAGAGGGCGGCTCTGAAGAGGAGGATGGACCGGTGGTGCGAAAGGAATCGAGAGAGGTGCGGCTGAAGGAGATGGACGAAATTAATCTGAGTGAGAATCTGTTAGACTGCGCCTAGCCCTCTTCCCAGTCTTTTTTTCATTCCGTCGCCTCGATCCCCAGCAGGTTAATAAGCGGACGCGGATATAATTTCAAATATAATCGGGATTGACACCATGCGACAGGTCATATTATACCCAGGCGAGGACGGCTTCTGGGTGGCGGAATGCCCCAGCCTTCACGGCTGCATCAGCCAGGGCAGGAGCAGGGGGGAGGCCATCGAGAACATCAAGGAAGCGATCGAGGCCTACACCGCCGCCCTCACAGAAGACGGCATCCCAGTTCCAGAAGATCGGCTCGACGCCATACTGGTGGCGGTATGAGCAAGCTGCCGATGATCTCGGGGCGCTATTGTATCAAAGTTTCAAAGAAGAAAGGCTTTTATTTCAAGCGACAGATCGGAAGTCTTATAGTCTTGAGGCGGGACGATCCCTTCTCCCGGCACCTTGAGAGCGATCATCCGGCAGGCTGGAATGAGGGTGGACGAGTTCGATGAGCTGCTCTGATCTGTCCTCGCTTGTCGAGAGAAATTTTGGGGGCAGAGGTTGAGGCAGCCCCGCCCGCCCTCCAGCACCCGCGGACCGCCTGAGGAGGATGGTCGCCCCGCGCGGAGGCCGGATGCATAATTTAGAACTCAAATGGATTTTCAGAGATTCTCTGCAGTATAATTAGAAATCGTATAATTTTCCGACTTTATCATCAGTATTAATTTTTTTATCAAAGAGCAGGATTTTGCTTTATCAAGCTCTATGGCCTTGAGGAATGCGGTGTAAGCCTCTGAATCTCTACTTAGATCAAGCAAATTAATCGACTTGTGGAACCAGGCATGTATATCACTTGGGTCTATTTCAATCGCCTTATCGAAAAATTCTAAGGCGTCTTCATATCTGCCCAAACTGCCAACGGCATCGCCTTTGCTATTCCATGCTTCTGAACACTGTGGATTAATTTGAATTATTTTGTCGTAGGCTTCGATGCATATCTCCACAAAATTTGGATCAATGTTTCGGGCTTCGTCAAAGCACCTGATAGCTTTCTCCCACTGGTTCAAGTTTATATGAACATTACCTTTTTTGCACAGGGTATCGGCGCTTTTTCCCTCTGTATCGAGGACTCTATCAAGGCATTCCAAGGCTTCTTCATATTTGCCCAGACAATAGATAACATCACATTTGTTGTTCAACGTTTCCATATTTGTGGGATCAATCTGAATAGCAATCTCATAGCATTCGACCGCATTTTCAAAACAATTTTTGTGTTTAAAAACATCTCCCATCTTGCGATAGGCTTCTGCATCTATTGGATTTAACTTAATAAGTTCTTCATAGCATTTAATTGCATCTTCATAGCAACCTAGTTTGGCATATGCAACGCCCTTTAAATCCAAAACAATACTAATAAATTTTTCATCAGATGATCCACTCTCCAAAACTTTATTACAGCAAGCAATGGCTAGTTTAAGTGATTGATCTGATCCGATATCTACATATTCTGAAGCTTTTTCGATCAACTTTTTCAATTCTCCTTTATGAATAAATTCATCAATCAACTTTTTCCCGTAAACTATGTCTTTAATATCTACCATGATTCTCCCCCTTTAGTTAGTAGATTTGATAGGAACATATTAGGATGTTTATATTGATCAGATCAATAAGTATTTTTCGGTTTTCTGCTTTTTTGAACGCAAATCAGCATCGGCTCAATGATAAAATCTAAGATAGATAACGGCCTCAACGATCTCATTTCTAACCGCTTTACTATTAAAGATTTTAATGCGCCCTGATTATCACCGCCCCTCCCGTCTCCTCCGCCTCGGCCGAGAACCCCGCCTCCTCGAAGATCCGCATCCATTCGGCCCCGGAATGGTTCGGGCCGTGGTGGTGCTCCAGCGGCTCCACTGCAAGATATCGACCCCCGTCCTCCAGGACCCGCCTGATCTCTTTAAGGCCTCTGGGGATCTGGTCGAGGTGGTGGAGCATGAAGAAGGAGTAGACGGCATCAAAGGAGCCGTCCTCGAAGGGGAGGGCGTAGACGCTGGCGGTCCTGAACTCGAGGTTCTTTATGCCAAAGACTTCGGCGTTCATCCTGGCCTGCCCCGTCTGGGAGTCGAGGATATCGATCCCAAAGACCTGAGAGCGGGGGTTATGCTCTGCCGTGTCCAGGGTCAGCCTCCCAAAGCCGCATCCTACGTCTAGGACCCTCTCGCCCCTGATCTCGGAGAGGACCCCTGGCCAGACCCGGCTCCTCGCAGAGACGGGCCGGGAGTCCGGGAAGCGCGCGCCCTCCGAGGCGGCTCTGTCGATGTGAGTGAAGGGGAGGATGGCGTAGATCTTCGAGCCGTTCCTGGCCATCAGCCCCCGGACGTAGATCGCGCCGCCCTCGGCCTCGATCTGCTCGACGATGGAGACCCCAAGGCCCCGAGAGAAGCGGCTCGTCCACTCCATTCCACCCTGGGAATAGTCGATATCGAGAGGGGCATGAACGATGATGTAATGAGAGTGCTCACTTGCGAAATAGGCCGAGGGATCCAGATCCCTTCTCAGCCGGATCTCGCTGGCGCTATCTTTGAAAAGGGCGAGGTGCTGCAGGGCATCGGAGTCTGCGAAGTTTTTGACGGTGCCGATCTCTTCGAACATGAATTGGGGATGGGGGTTTCAGAATAAATAGAAGCCGCCGAATTGAAAATGTGATGGGCCGAATATTCGGCCCCGGCTCAAGGCGGTCGGAAGAAAGAAGAGCGCCAACTCCGCATTCGGACCTGAAGATGAGTAGAGTAAGAGAGCGAAAGAAAATGAGAAATAAAGGAGTAAAAAGGTAAAGCTAAGGATTGAAAAAGAGAAAGAGAAAGAAAAGCAGAGATGAAAGATTAGGGAGAAAAAGAGAAAGGAATAATGTTATAATTTTAATTTTATATGCTCGCAACCTCTCGTGCACTCCATACATCTGATACAGCTCATCGAGTTCGGATCTTCGTAAATCCTGATATCCATGGGGCAGAGTCTCTCACACTTGCCGCACCTGTTGCAGCCGCCATCAACTTCAAGCTTGATTTTGCTTATGGGGTTGAAAAGAGATAGCATTGCGCCCAGCGGACATACGAATCTGCAGAAGGGCCGCTTGATGAAAACCATCGATGAGAGCAATAAAACTAAAATGATTATTTTTATGTTAAATAGCTGCCCCGCCATGGATCTGAGATAATCATGACTCAGGACCAGGGGGATCCCCGCCTCCAGAGTCCCGGCGGGACAGATCTTGCAGAACCAGGGCTCCAACGTGATCAAGGGGACCAGGATCAACAGACCGAGCACGGCAAACCTGGTGATATGATACCGTTCCGATATATGGATTTTTCTAGTATTTATTTTATATAATAAATCTTGCAAAAATCCGAAGGGGCAGATCCACCCACAGGTCATCCCGCCAAATATGGACCCGATGGCTCCCAAGAACCCCACCGTGTAGAAAGGCACCGCCATCATTATAATAAATCTCTGTATAGTTCCCAGAGGACAGGCGCCGGCCGCCAATGGGCATGCATGACAATTTAAAATGGGAAGAGGAATATATTTAAGGACCGAGGATAGGAAATAGGAGTTGGCAATGATCAGTGCTGCCAGCTGAATCCTCATTCTATTCCGATGCATGAGTAACAGATCCTGACCGCATTGCCGAAAACCTCATTTTGATCTCCCGAATAGATCCCATAAACAAAAAAGATTGAGAAAAGCGCCAAGAAGATCCACCAGACCTTCTTCATTGCATCATATCTCAAAAAATATTTAACCATATCGTCTCCTGATGAAAAGCGAGGCGATGATCATCCCCGCATAAGTCACCGCAGCCCCAAACCCTGGAATTCCGGATCCTGGAGATGGTTCGGCGGCATCTGCATCTGGGGCGGAGGCGTCGGTCCCAGCAGACTTCTGGAGGGCCAGGTTCATATCCGCCATGAATCCATCAGAATTTTTATATCCCACCACCCGATGCATCTCCACCTCCTCAGAGTTGGCAAATACAACCGTGGGAAGACCTTCTATCTGAAATTTATCTGCTATCGCCTTATTCTCGTCCACATCGACTTTGATGGCCACAAACTCCCCGGCAAGGCCGATCACCCTTGGCTCGGTGTAGGTATCTTCATCAAGTTTATGACACCAGCTGCACCATTCGGAGGTGAAATCTATCATCATCATCTTATTCTGTTCTTTCGCCAGTTCCAGGCCCTGATCGTATGAATGCCACAATATCGATGATCCCGAACCCGCCGATGTCCCGGTGCCCGGATTTGCACACATCAGAATAAGCAACGCAAATATGGTCGCTGCAGCATGCTTCATCAGTTATCAACCCCCAGCTCTAGCAGTGGCTATCAGCTATTCGATCATATAGTTTTCGATTTTTCAACCGGGGCGAGCGGTATTCAGAAAAAACTTTATACGAAGCTGCTGCATCGGCCAAGCCTCGCATCGATGGATGAAATGGCAAAGACAAATCAGAGTCAGCTTTCCGGAGGTATCAGCCGATCCGGGCTTCGCATCGCCTCGCGGAGCCGGAGCGATCCCCTCCACCCGAAGACGGCCTTGGGTCGCAGAGCTCTTCATCTGAAAATGCGTTGAGTGCTCATGCGTCCTCCCCCTCCAGCCGCTTCCTGATCCCCCGCCAGTGAGACCCCCGCCAGTAGAGCTTGCCGCACCGCTCACACCTCCAGAGGGCTGATCCCTCCTCCGAGAGGGCGGGCTCGCCGACGATCTCCGATGACCCCACCTCTTCCAGGGGTCCGTTGCAGAGGGTGCACCTCTCCGGGTTCAGCTCCAGGGCGATCCCGGCATCCTCCAGCTCTCTGAGCTGCTCATCCAGGTCCGAGGAGATGATGAGAAGGCACCCTGCCCCGGCCTTCTCGCACCTTCTTGCCAGGACCCGGTCCCTGGTGAGAAGGGTCCTCTCCTCTGCCAGGGCGATCTCGAGGAGGTCGGAGTCGTCGGCCCCCTCCGGCGGGTTTGAGACGTCCTGGCCCGCCATCCTCAGCCACCGGGCGAGCCTCATCAGCATCAGGTCTGCGAGATAACGGCCTTTCACCATCCCCTCTGGAACGTCCGCAACTATTTATCTGTCGATCGCCCTCTTTCGGCCACTATGAAGAAGGCGATGAGCAACGTGGACGTGGCGGCGGTGGTGGAGGAGCTGCAGGAGAAGCTGGTGGGCGGCTTTGTGGGCAAGGCCTACCAGCTCGCCCCCGATCGGGTGGTGATCTCCTTTTCGTCCCCCGCCTCAGGGAAGCTCGACCTCCTCCTGGAGGCGGGACGGCGGATCCACCTCACCGAGAAGCCCCGGGAGGCGCCCAAGATGCCCCCTCAGTTTCCCACCATGCTCAGAAGCCGCCTCTCCGGTGGGAGGGTGGCGGAGGTCCGCCAGCACGGCTTTGACCGGGTGGCGGAGATCGTCATCGAGCGGGGGGACGACCGCTACGTCCTCATCGCCGAGATCTTCCCCAAGGGGAACGTCCTCCTCCTGGACGACTACGGGAGGATCATCCTCCCCCTGAGGCCGCTGGCCTTCCGGGACAGAAAGCTCCTCGCCGGAGAGAAGTACCAGTACCGAGAGGATCAGCTCGACCCCCGGACCGTCTCTCGAAACGACCTCGCCTTCATCCTGGCTCAATCGGAGTCGGAGCTGGTGAGGACCCTGGTCCGGGGTCTGAACATGGGCGGGACCTATGCCGAGGAGGTCTGTCTGAGGGCGGGGGTGAACAAGACCGAGCCGGCTCACTCCCTCACCGGCGAGGAGATCGACCGGGTCCATCGGGCTCTGGGGGAGGTCTTCGGCCTCGCTCAGACCTTCCCCCACTTCGTCCTGGACGGCAGTGAGGTGGTTGACGTCGTCCCGGCGCCCCTGGAGGTCTACGGCGACCTCGAGCGGCGGGAGTTTGAGAGCTTCAGCCGGGCCCTGGACGAGTACTTCTTCGCCGAGGTGGCGGAGGGGCCGAAGCCCAAGTCGAGCCTGGAGCGAAGAAAGGAGATGCAGGAGAGGTCGATCCAGGAGTTCCGGGACAAAGAGAAGGAGTACGCCAGTCTGGGGGAGAAGATATACGAGCGATACGGTGAGGTGGAGGCGATCCTCGCCGCCATATCCGGGGCCCTCGAAAAGGGCTTTTCCTACTCCGAGATCTGGGCGAAGATCAGGACCTCAGGCCTTCCGATCGCCGAGAAGATCCTCTCCCTCGACTACCAGGGGGAGCTTCGCCTCCGGCTCGACGATGGAGGGCCCGAGCTGGAGCTGAACGCGAACCTCACCGTCCCCCAGAACGCCCAGCGGTACTACGACCGGGCCAAGGAGCAGGCGAAGAAGCGAGAGGGGGCGGAGAAGGCGCTGGAGGAGACGGTCCGGATCATTGCCCGGAAGGCCGGGCCCGAGAAGGTGAAGACGAGGAAGGTCTTCCGCCGCCGAAAGCCGAGGTGGTATGAGAGGTTCCGCTGGTTCACCTCCTCCGACGGATTTCTGGTCATCGGGGGAAGGGACGCCTCCACGAACGAGGAGATCTACGCCAAGTACCTGGAGAAGCGGGACTTCGCTCTGCACACCGACGCGCCTGGGGCGCCCCTCACCGTCATCAAGACCGGAGGCGAGCCCGTCCCCGAGTCGACCCTGGAGGAGGCGGCCACGTTTGCGGTCAGCTACTCCAGCGTCTGGAAGGAGGGGTTCTTCGAGGGGGACTGTTACCTGGTCGCGGCCGAGCAGGTGACCAAGACCCCCGAGCCGGGCGAGTTTCTGAAGAAGGGGGCCTTCGTCATCCGGGGCGAGCGGCGGTACTTCAGAGATGTGCCCGTGGGCGTCGCCGTGGGGATCGCCGAGGACCAGCTCATCGGCGGCCCGGTATCGGCGATAAAGCCGAGGGCCGACCCCGTGGTCGAGGTCGAGCCGGGCGAGTTCAGCCCTGAGGACCTGGCCAAGAGGATCTATCGGTCCTTCGCGGAGAAGGAGGAGGATCGGAGGTACCTCAAGTCCGTCGCCTCCATCGACCAGATCGTGAGCTTTCTCCCGCCCGGAGGGTCGAGGGTGAAGGGGTGATCTATGATCTTTCGCGCCCGAAGCGTGGCGTGGAAGGTCAGGATGTCAGGATGCCCCTCTCTCCATCCTCGCCCATCCGATTTTGCGATTTTGTTTCCCAACCTCATAGTCTCTGTTTTCGTATTTAGACCATCAAAATCCATCTTATAGGAGAAATAGGACTTTTTATTCCTTTAATATCAATTTGGATAATATATCCTACCTATTCAGTAAGTCAATAAGAAATTACAAAAATAAGACAAATATAATCAGATTTATTTCGATACTAATCTGATCAAAAGGTTTATCTCCACTGAATTCCACCTGATACCTGGAAATTACATTAAAATCCCAATTTGAATTGCTATTTGCCTGTTGAAAGGTGATATTTGATATATTTAAAGGTATAATCATATTCACCACAGATTGGCGCGAAAAATGATCTATGGCTGACATAATGAAACGGAAAAAGACAAAATCCAAAGATCATCCGATAAGAATTCAGTTATCAGCCAGATTAAGCGATAAAATACGAAAAGAAAGCCGATTTTAATTCTGAACAAGAAAAGGGAATACGAATTGACCTGGCATGACCTTATGCTCACCCTCGGGTCGGTGATGGGGGCCTTCGCCCTCCTGCCCCAGGTTTGGAGCGGCTTTGTGAACCGGAGCGGCGCCATCGAGCCCGCGACCGCCATGATGAACGTGGCCATCATGGTGGCGGTGGGGATCACCTACTACGACCTGGGCCTCCGGCGGTCGGCGGCGGCGATCATGGTCCTCGGCGCCCTCTGGGCCGTCCTCCTCTACCAGAACGCGATCTATTGAGGAGGAGGAGGAGGAGGGAGGCGGTGACGGCCGGGGTCGGCGGGCGACGGGCACGGAGGGCGGGCGGCGCCGACCGCCCGGGGGCGCTCCCCTCAGCGCAACATCCCGCTCCGCTCCTCACCGCACTGCACCCGCCGCCGCCACAAGCTCGCAATCGTCCCCTTTTCAGCCCCACCAGTCCGCTTCAGAGGGCTCCTCCTGCAGCCCTCGCCTTCTCCAGAAGGTCTTTTCTCTCCAGCACCGCGTCCGGCGCGCCGCCGCCTCCCATGCGGATGATCTCGACCACCTCGAAGCCCAACAGCTTCAGAATCCCGGCGAACTCGTCGGCCGCCTTCTCGAAGGCGGAGGTATCCGGATGCCCCTGGCTGGTGACGATGACCGCCTTCTTTCCCGGCGCCAGGCGAGAGTTGAACCCCGAGTCGATGAGCGAGTACATCCGGTCCTGCATCAGCTTGAACTGCCCAGAGAAGAGGTAGAAGTATATCGGCGAGCCGAAGACGACCGCGTCGGCCTCCCTTATCCCCTCCAGCACCTCTGAGAGGTCGTCGTCGAGCTTGCAGCTTTCGTGGCTCTTGCAGTAGTCGCAGGCCTGGCACCCCGAGTAGTTCATCTCGTTGAGGTGGTATTTCGTGGTCTCGCGGCCGACCTCCTCGGCCCCGTCCAGCACGGCCTGGACGAGCCGATCGACGTTGCCGTTCTTTCTTGGACTCCCCACTATTCCTATCGCTTTCACGGCTTTTCCTCCCTGCATTCGTCGCGCACAGAATTTCCAGCGCAGATCTATTCTAAAGTTCTTAATGATAAGCTATTTAATTATAACTGAGAGGCGAAAAATCAACTCCCGGCGAGCCCATCGCGAGGGCCGCCTCCGCCGTCCGGGGGGGGCGAGCGGCGGGGGCGTGCCTGTCGGCGTCGCCGCGGGGATCGCGGGCGGGTGAGAACCGGCGGCCCGGTATCGGCGGTGAAAGGAGGAGGGGCTGGACACGGTGTTGAGGGCGAGGTCGGCGAGGTCGGCCAAGAGGAGAGGGCAAGAGAATCTATAAACTTCTAGCCGAACAGGAGAGAGACAAAAGGCGCTTCAAGGTTGTCGGCTCCGAGAAATAGGAGGTTGCTGCAGGCCCGGGGTATCAGGGGTGAAGGGGAAGCTTCAAAATTCCAATAGCTGAATAATGATTTATCTTACGTTATCCGTAGAAAAAAGTCCTTAACGACATTACTAGATTACGTTTATTATTGATCCTAATCAGTTACCTTTTCCCTTAGTCAACCAGTCAAACTTAAAAAGCCTGAAAATGCAGATAAAAATCAAACCACATACAAGAAAAAACGTTTTTATTTTTTGAGATCAAATTTCCAATTTATACGTCTAGCAGTCTACTACGTTCCTTTGCATTAGACATATTATATTCAGATACAACCTTTCTATAATCATCAGCTTTGGATGATAACTCTACTAAGCCGGTGTCACCATCTTTCGACCACTTGTAGCTTTTAGGCTTAAGAACTCGGCTGTGTAGCTTTTCTTTCTTCATATCTGCCTTCCCTCACCTGTTATAGGTGACTGCTATTATTTAAAGCCATCTCAAAATACGTCGTGTCGCTCGGACCAATAACCATCTCACTATATATAAGTATAAATATGAATATTATACTCACAATAACTCCGCATGCCAAAAGCAAACAAGAGCTACTAATGAGTCTACTTTTCTCGTCATTTTGTACCTTGTTATAGATAGTTGCATCCTTCGTTTCAATTGCTGTATTCCTCAATATGTCCGTACGATCTCGATTCTTCATAGCGTATTCTTCAATTAAATAGTCTGGGTCTGGAACTATCGCCCACTTCTCGGTCATTGCGTATGATCGCAATCCTTGAATCATGGAACCCATCAAAAATACAATACTTAGCACAAATATTAAGCAAAGATACATACGAAATCCATTTGTCTCTTCTACCTCCTTGAGGAGAAATCCGCCCAACCCAGCATCTAATGTTAGTATTACTCCTATAAAACTTATTAACCCTGTCATTTTGCCGTCAAGGTTAATCTTTCGTTCCCATTCTGCATCGAATCTCCTAATAACTGAATCATATATCAACTGATCTCGCTTTTCAAGTTCATCATTGCTGGCGATATCTTCGGGCATCATATCCGTCACACAACTATTCAGATAGTATCTTTTTTTAATACTTATAAGGTTTTCTACCTAAGGTTAAATCTATAATAGATAATACCTATGATCGATTTTCGTTGTATGTGAGAAGATAGGACTCTTCCTCCAAGGCAGAGACTGACCAGATCATAATTTAAATATATTAATATGGCCTCCCTAGCAATGAAGGACCTTAGCCTTGGTCAATACCTCTCTCGCTTCTTGGAATCTACTTCGTCGACACGATCTTGATGACGTCCCCGGCCTTCAGCTCGTGCTTCTCCCCGAGCCTCATCTTCGTCCGCCCGTCCAGGGCGAAGAGGAAGCTGTCCCCGATGTCGGTGTGAATCCGATAGGCGAGGTCCTTCGTCGTCGAGCCCTTCTTCATCAGGTAGGCGTCCGGCAGGACGACACCGTTCCGATCGGTCCACTTCCCCTCGTCCTCCACCGGGAAGACGGGTATGTACTCCAGAAGCTCGAAGACCGCCCGGTCGATGCACTCCTGGACCCCGGTCCCGCCGGTGGCCTTCAGGATGGCCCGGATCTTCTCCAGCCCCGCCTTCTGGGGGCCGGAGAGGTCTTTTACCAGCTCGAAGTCCGCATCGCCCGGTCGGTATCGGATCGCGCCGCTCTTGTCCGCCATCCTCAGGGCCACCTCGGCCGCGGCGCTGGTGGGGACCACGATCTCGTCCAACGCCTTAAGGCGGGCCACGAACTCGGGGGGCGCGATGTCCACCTTGTTCGCGGCGATGATCATCGGCTTGGAGGCGTCCCGGAGGAGCTCTGCAAATTTCTTCATCTCCTCCTCTCCCCACTTTGTCGGATCGCCCTTCATGACGGATAGGGCCCACCTCACGTGCTGGTCAGTGACCCCGGCACCTGCGAGCTGCTCGGAGATGAGGGGCTCGACCTTGATCCCCTCGGCCCGGACCCGCCTCATCAGCCTCTCCCAGTTCCGGTTTAAGATGCCGTAAAGCCACATCCCGATCTCGCGCTTGAGGAAGAGGACGTCATTCATGGGGTCGTAGTTTCCGACGCCGACGGGGTTGCCCTCCGCGTCGGCGGAGCCCGAGGCGTCCAGGACGTGGATCACCGCCTCCGCCACCCTGAGGCTGTCCAGAAACTCGTTTCCCAGGCCCTTGCCCAGGTGGGCGTCGGGGACCAGCCCCGCCACGTCGATCAGCTCCACGGGGACGTACCTCGTCCCGTCCCGGCATTTGCCGCACTCGTTTCCAGCCCCGAGCTCCCTGCAGGGGCAGGGTACCCTCACGTAGGAGACCCCGTGGTTGGCATCGATGGTGGTGAAGGGGTAGTTTGCTATCTCCACCTCGGCGAGGGTCGCCGCCTTGAAGAAGGTGGACTTCCCGGAGTTAGGCTTTCCAGCCAGCCCCACTGACAACATCGGATCGCGTCCTATCTATCGATTCAGCTGTTATTGTTCTGCGTGCTATCTACGGCCATCTCTGCTGTATGCTGCTTTTTCTGAGCCTTGCCTCTCTTGGCATTTGGGCTCGCTTCATCTCCGGATGTTCACCGGGACGCCCCGTCCCAGGAGATCCGCCGTGGTGGTGGTAAACCGCTCCTCCTTGGATTTGGCCAGCTTTGCGGCCAGGGCGAGCCCCTTCTCGGAGACCGCCTTCTCCTCGATGGCCCCCGCGGCCAGGGCTGACTCGTAGACCCTGGCCCCGACGTCGGTTCTGGTCAGGACCGTCGACCAGCCCGCCTTCGACCCCACAGACCCCACGGAGACGTCGGCCAGCTCCGCGGCGAAGTCGAAGCAGGGACCGCACCCCTTCCAGACGT
>DAINAQ010000006.1:0-26403 GCA_036733325.1 Methanothrix sp. | reverse complement strand
GCTTGACCCGCCGGCTGGTCTCCAATTCAGGCCTCTCCCGCAGGGTGTAGGTTCCCGCCGGCCGCTCGAACCTCGCCTTGACGGTCACCGCGTCCTCGGTCACCCCCAGGTCTATCAGCTCCTTTTTCGTCCCCGCAAGGTCGACGTAGACGATCAGTTCTTCAGGTGAGTCGACGACGTCCACGGCGGGAACGTCCCCGCCCTCCGGCAGGTTCTCCACGACGTCCCCCAGCATCTTTCGGAAGACCTCTCTCGCCTGGACCGATCTCTTCATCGACTCCATGACGGCTCTGCCCACCATCCTTTCCGCATCCTCTCTCATATCGAACACCTCGAATAATATCTGATATTTCCTCTCAATTCGTCCCCTACTCAGAGGTCACCCTCACTTTTTGCTTTCGCCTCGGTCCGGGCAGGTTCTTTCCGAACCCCGGCTTCGCCAATAGCTCCCCGTCCGCAAATACCACCTCGCCCCGGATCATGGTGATCTTTGGGAATAGTCCGCGCCTCCCCTCGTAGGGGGTCCACTCGGCCCCGCTGTGGAGCCGGTCGGCCCTGATGTCCGATGCCGCCCTGGGATCGATGATGGCGAGGTCCGCGTCCTTTCCGACGGCGATGGCGCCCTTGGAGGCGAGGCCCAGGATCTTTGCGGGCCTCCGGGAGAGGGCGTCGACCATCCGGTCGAGGGATATGAGGTTCGACCTTACGGCCACGAGCATCAGAGGCAGCATCGTCTCGACGCCGGGAACTCCAGGCGGCGCGTCCCAGATCTCGTCCCTCTTCTCCTCGGGGAGGTGGGGGGCGTGGTCGGAGGCGACGACGTCGACGTCCCCTCTCCGCAGGCCCTCCCAGAGGGCGTCCTTGTCCCGATAGTCCCGGAGGGGCGGGTTCATCTTGAGGAAGGTCCCCTGCTTTCTCCAATCCTTCTTGGTGAAGAGGAGGTGGTGAGGCGCGACCTCGCAGCTGACCCGCTTTCCCCCCCTCTTCGCAGCTCTGACCAGCTCCAGCCCCTCAAAGGTGCTTAAGTGGCAGATGTGGGCCCGATCGGTCATGGCCAGGACCTTATCGATGGCTGCCGACTCCGCCCGGTTCGGCCTCGCCATTGAGTAGAGCTCCGGCTCCCGCCGATCTCTGAGGGGCTCGGTATTCTCCCGGATCACCTCCCGGTCTTCGGCGTGGATGGTGGGGAGGAGCCCCGCCTTCGCCACCTCGTTCAGGATCTTCTGGAGCTCGTCCTTCTCGTGGTCGTAGGTGAATATCTCGCCGATGGCTGAGGCTCCCAGACTGGCGAGCCTCTCGATCTGGCCCGGCCCGCCGTTGAGGCAGAAGTCAACGACCGAGCGCCTCTCGGCGATCTCCAGCTTAGTCCTGTAGGACCTGCCGTCTACGGTGGGGGGGTTGGTGTTGGGCTGGTCGATGACGGTGGTCACCCCCCCGGCGAC
Source organism: Methanothrix sp. (assembly GCA_036733325.1). Classification (GTDB taxonomy): domain Archaea; phylum Halobacteriota; class Methanosarcinia; order Methanotrichales; family Methanotrichaceae; genus Methanocrinis. The sequence continues at coordinate 24,961 of DAINAQ010000006.1, read as the reverse complement.
GGCAGAGGTCGAGCCCGTCTCCCAGTCCTCCTTGAAGGTGAAGCCGGGGTCCCGGAAGTGGACGTGGACGTCGATGGCCCCGGGAAGGACGATCATCCCCCGCCCGTCGATCGTCTCCTCGGCCCGGTGGCCGCCGCCGAAGTCGGCGATCTTCCCGTCCCTGATCCAGAGGTCGAGGTTCTGGAGGCGGCCGTCGAAGTAAACCCGCCCGTTTTTGACCACCCGATCCATCCGGGTCATAGATCCATCCGGGTCATAGCTTGTATCCGAACTTTCTCAGCATCGCTCTCCGATCGGCCACGTCCTCTGCCGTCTCCGCCCCCTTCGGGGACGAACCGTCGACGACGCCCATGATCCCGCCGCCCTGCCCGGTCCTGGCCACTACCACCTCCACGGGGTTGGCGGTGGCGCAGAATATGCCGCAGACCTCCTGGACCGCCTTTACGGCGTTGAGGACGTTTATGGGGAAGGCGTCTCGGAGCAGGATGACGAAGGTGTGGCCGCAGCCGAGGGAGAGGGAGCACTCCCTCGCGGCGTCGATCAGGTCCTGATCGTTTCCCTCGCACCGGACGAGACAGGGTCCGCTCGCCTCGGAGAAGGCGATCCCGAACCGTGAGTTGGGGGCGGTTCCAGCGATCGCCTCGTAGAGGTCTTCTGCGGTCTTGATGAAGTGGCTCATGCCCAAAATGAGGTTAGAGTTCTCGGGGATCTTCAGCCTTATGGTCTCAAGCTCCATCTATCGAATCCTCCTGGCAAAAATATGGGGTCGAGGTGACTTATATTTATGGCTCGGAAGCCCGCGTTTCGGAGGCTGACATCCTTCCAGGATCTCGACCTTTTTCCATCAGAACCGTTGAAGATCGCCCGTCCGGCGGAGGGGCTGGAAGGAAACAACACTTATATTTAATCATCGATGGAAAGAGAAGGGACGGAGAGCGGCATGAGAAAGATCGAATACTGCCCCCTAAGCATGAAGACGCTTCTGGTGGAGATGAAAGACACCAGCGAGCTGATGGTGGATCTGGGATACTCCGCGGTCCTCTACGACGACTACGACCTGGCGATGGAGGTGATCAGGCTCGAGGAGAAGATGGACGTCTACGACTACCACGTCCAGATGGCGGCGATGCTCGCCGCCAGGACCGTCGAGGATGCCGAGGCCCTCTCCGGGGTCCTCCAGATAGCCTCGGCGGCGGAGATCATATCCAACGCCGCAGGGGACATCGCCAGCATCGTCCTTCTGAAGATGGGGATACCCTCCGAGCTGAAGAAGGACTTGAGATTGGCCGACGAGACCGTGGCCCGGGCCGTGGTGGGTGCGGATTCGAAGGTAGCGGGCAAGACCCTGGAGGAGATCTCCTTCGAGACGGAGGCGGGGATGAGTGTCATCGCCATCAGGAGGGGTGAAAGCTGGATCTACGATCCGGAGCTGGACGCCGGAATAGTGGCCGGCGACATCCTATTTGCACGAGGTCACGACGAGGGGGTACCCCTCTTTCTGGAGCTGACCACGGGGAGATCCCAGGTCCCCAAGGTCTATCAGGAGAGCGGGGTAGGCCAGCTCGATAAGGCCCTGGACATCATCGTGGAGATGAAGAACAGGTCGGAGCTGGCGGTGGGCCTCGCCTACACCGCCGTACTCTTCGACAACGAGGAAGTGGCGGTGGAGGTGGAGGTGATCGAGCAGGAGATGGACGAGATGAAGTACGACCTCCAGAGGTGGGTCCTGAGGGCGGCAAAACACGTCGACGACATCGAAAACCTCCGGGGCCTCCTCCACCTCGCCGTCTCCACGGAGATCATCAGCGATGCTGCCCTCAAGATCGCAAACGTCGTCCTCCACGACATCGAGCCTCATCCCATCCTGGCCATGGCCATGAGGGAGTCGGACGAGGTCATAACCAGGGTCGAGATCGCCCCCGGAGCGGAGATGGATGGAAAGACCCTGGACGACCTGGACCTGGAGACGGAGACGGGGATGTACGTCCTGGCCGTTAAGCGGGGAGGGAGATGGACCTACAACCCCAAGCCCAGGGTGACCCTGGGAGCCGGCGACCTGATCTTCGCCCGGGGGAGCAAGAGCGGCGAGGAGCTCCTTTTGAAGATGAGCGGCGTTCGGCCCTGATCGGCCCGACGATGAGCCCCCTGATCCGGTCGATCTCTTCCTATCGATCTCATCCCACGGATCAAACCAGTCCATCTTTTCCGGTAGATCTGACCGATCGATCTCATCCCACCGATCTAACCAATCCATCTCTTCCGGTAGATCTGACCGATCGATCTCATCCCACCGATCTAACCAATCCATCTCTTCCGGTAGATCTGACCGATCGATCTCATCCCACTGATCTAACCGATCAATCTCTTCCGGTCGATTTCTTTCGATCGACTTATGCCGATCTGTTCAGCGCTCATATCGGCCAGCAGGTATATTTCAGTCGATCCTGGCGAGCCGATCATCAATGTGGGCCGTTAGTCTATGCGAGCCGGTCTATCAATGCTACCTTCTTTTCTGGATCTTTTTGCGGAGGACCATCGTCGAGGTGACGAAGTAGCTGGCGGCGAAGATCGCCGCGGCGAAGAACGACTCGCCCAGGGAGGGATTTCCGCGGTAGTCCAGGTAGAGGGTGTAGAGGATGAAGAAGAAGAGACCCGCCACCAGGGTCTGGCTGGCCACGCTCCTTCGTTTGAAGTTCGCAAGGATGCTCATGCCGGTTCTGAGGAGCTACAGGTACTTCACCCCTTCGTCCGGAACGACTGCTTCGGCCTCTGAGATCTTCCCGGTCCTGGTCATGTACAGCCTGGTCCACCAGACGGTGGTGAGGGGCGATATCACCAGGACGCTCACAACCCCGTTAACCATGGAGAAGATGCCGCTTGCGGTCTCCGATCCCGAGAAGGGAACACCGATGACCTGGATCGCCAGCGAGATCGCCATGACCACGAGCCAGATCAGAAATACGTCCATCTTGTTCGAAAGGAAGAACCGGATTCCCGCCTTTATTGCGCCGATGGGACCGAGACCCTCCACCACCAGGGCGTAAGGGATCATGGCCAGAAGGAGGGATACGAGAAGGCCGAAGATTATGATCAGGCCAATCCACATAACGAAGGGGCCGAATTCGGGATCGTTCGCCTCGAAGACGGCACCGATATCCGAGAGGAACGGTAGGGTGAGGAGGACGAATCCGGCTGAGACGATGATGGCGGTCAGGATCTCGGCCAGGAAGAGGCTGAGAAAGTGCCGCCTCCCCGAGGCGGTCATATCCTTCAGGGTGGTTCTGCCGGTGAGGGTGGCCTCTTTTGCCATCCCGATGGCCCCGGCGGTGAAAAACGACGTCGTCAGCCCCATGATCAGGAGGCCCAGGAGGACGACCGCAGCCAGAACTCCGACGTTCATCACGCTCGATAAGAGCTCCATCAGCTGCTCTGGGTCTTCGACGTCGCCTGCAGTGGATAAGACGTCAGGCGATGCGGTGATCAGAGGATACAGAAGAATAACCGCCATGGCCACGGCCAGCAGCATGATCGCAGCGATCATGAGGACGAAGGGAACGGCTAGGTTCAGGTTCCGCTTCCAGGTCTCAAAACCCCTTCTAATCAAGGTCCCTATATCTTCGTACATATAATTCTTCAACTCCCGGGGAGGTTAAGTCTCTTTCTGATCTTTGTTCTGATCCTCGCTCTGATCAGTTGGTGTCTCGGGGAGGAGCTTTTCAGCACCCTCTTCCCCAAAACTTCCGGTCCGGCTCATATAAAGCCTGGTCACCATAACGATGAAGAGCGGGTATAATATGACCAGCTGGACGAAGTTTGCGGGTATCGAGAGGAGGTTATAATCCTTCACCATTTCTAAGAGGTTCATGTCTTCGAATCCGTTGATCGCCGATTTTCCAAAGACTAATATGATGACCGCCAGATCGATTACAAGGTAAGCTGCCAGAAATGATAAGGAGATGAGGATCGCATCTCGTTTATACGAGGTGATAAACCGAAATCCTCGTCTGATCCCTTCCTCAGCTCCAAGGTTGTCGACCACTATGGAGACGAGAACGAAATGCGCCAGCACCACGGCAAAGAGTATGAAGATCATTAACAGGACGAAAAAGAGGGAGATGACTAAATATCCGACGTTTTCTCCCAGAGCGGCCAGAGGAATCAGGAGCGCGAAAGCGCCTATCATAAAGATGACAAAAAGGGCCATAGAGGCGAGGAGGACCCCAAAGTAGTGCTTCTTTCCTTCGACCCACATCTTTCTCAGGGAAGTTTTTCCCGCAACACTTGCCTCTTTTGCCATCCCCATCGTGCCTCCCAAAAAAAGAGGGCCCAATATCACCAACAAAAAACCCAAAAACTGGACAAACTGAAACGCCAAAAACCAGTGAGTCGAAAGCCCCTCGGATGTAAATCCATCATTAAGTGCAAGGATAGCCATCGGGATTATCATCGCCGAAACAAAGGGAATGAAGTACAGCAGAAAAGGGATGCTGATCTTCAGGTTGTGCCGATAGGTATCAATTCCGCTTCTCACGACGTCGCTGAGATCTTCGCTCATATATCTCCACCACACTTATAGATCGAATTTCCTTGATAAGTGTGTGGAACTACTAGTATAAATTATTATGGTGGATGGTGTAGCTGAGAGATCATCCGCTCATTCCCCAGAGGTCGTCGCCGACGTGGTGGGCCGTCCCGACCGCTTCTCCCGACCCCCGCATCTAGGGGTCGGGGGAGGGTGACATTCGAAACTCTCTCTCAACCGTCGACCCCTTCTCCATCTCCCGCCGCCTCCTCTCCTCCGGACTCCTCTCTTTCTGCCACCTCTTCTCCGGCCTCCCCTTCATCGCTGGCCATCTCGATGTGGATGGTGTTGAGGAGGCTCTCGGTCGGCTCCACCGGCGCGTCGGAGGCGATGGTGCAGTCGACCTGGGCGTAGAGGGTACCGTTCACCTCGCGCATGTCGGGCCAGTAGACCGCGCAGACCAGGATCGCACCGCCGGGCCATTCGCCGAGCCCCAGGATCGCGGGCAATCCGTCGATCCTTTCCTCGTAGGTGTGGACGGTGGTGCAGTTGGCGTCTTCAAGGTAGCTGGTCACGGCCCTCCGGGTGAGGGTGCTGGTCGCCAGCACCGGGATGCCGTGGTCGGTGAGGGCGATCATCATGGTTCCATTTGAGCGGATCCAGCAGACGTGAGACGGGAGCTCCTCCCCGTCGATGGTGGCGTAAGGCACCTCCTCGAACTCGAGCTCGTAATCCGCATAGTCCCCCAGGTCGAAGGAGACCCGGTACCCGCCCAGGTTCACCCTCTCCTCCGCCGCCTGAGCCCCGGCCGAGAGCAGCACCAGAGCCGGGACGATGAGCGCTCCCAGCAGCAAAACCCGCCTCATATCACCCTTCTGACCCCGCTTCCAGCCATCTCCCGAGCCCGGCTTCAAACCCAGCAATCCCGTCATCGCAACCTCACTTCCATTTGCCAGGACCCGGATAGATCCGCCCCTCTAATAAATGTTATATCAGAGGCTGGACAGACCTTTTATCCAGCCCCGAAGATCAAACCGCTCCGGCCAGATGACCGGACCAACCGACGGGACTGATCCGACTCGACCGATCCGATGAGAACGGACCGATAAGCGGGACTGATCCGACTCGACCGATCCGATGGGATTGAACCGATGGACTGATGGGACCGGCTGATTCCCTTCGACCTGATCGAGCCGGCCATGGCGGTCGATCCCTCGAGTCCGTCGATCTCGCGAGGTCGATGGAACCTGGCGGATGCGATCGAAGCTTGAATTATGGAGTCTAGAGAGATGACCCTTCGAAAACACGTCAGCCTCAACATCAACGTCCGGGGAGTTGAGCCCTCCGCGACCCTCGCCATCAACGAGAGGTGCAAGCTCCTCGAAAGCCGGGGAGAGCGGGTCGCGAATTTGGGCCTGGGCCAGTCTCCCTTCCCGGTCCCGACCCCGGTGGTGAATGCCCTGCGGCTCTACGCCTCCGAGAAGGACTACCTCCCGGTGAGAGGTCTTCCGGCCCTGAAGGAGGCGGTGGCCGACTTCCACCGCAGGAAGGACAACGTCAGCGCCAGCGGTGAGAACGTCATCGTCGGCCCCGGCTCAAAGGAATTGATGTTCCTCCTCCAGCTAGTCTACTACGGCGAGATCATCGTCCCCACCCCCGCCTGGGTCTCCTACGTCCCCCAGGCCCAGATCCTGGGAAAAAAGGTCCGCCTCCTTCACACCACCTTCGATGACAAGTGGCACATAACCGCCGAGAGGCTGGCCCGGTTCCTGGAGAGCGAGCAGGACGTCTATCGCCCTAGAATCCTGGTTTTGAACTACCCCGGAAACCCCGACGGCCTCACCTACACCCCCGGCGAGCTGAAGGAGATCGCCGACGTGGCGCGAGAGTACGAGGTGATCCTCCTCTCCGACGAGATCTACGGCCAGCTCCACCACCGGGGCGAGCACGTCTCCGTCGCCCGGTACTACCCCGAGGGGACGATCATAAGCTCTGGGCTCTCCAAGTGGTGCGGGGCCGGGGGGTGGAGGCTGGGCACCTTCACCTTCCCCCCGGACCTGGACTGGCTCCTGGAGGCGATGGCCACCGTCGCCAGCGAGACCTACACCGCCGTCTCCGCCCCGATCCAGTTCGCCGCGGTCCACGCCTTCCGGGGAGGGATAGCCATGGAGCGGTACCTCTGGCACGCCCGGAGGATCCTCTCCGCCCTGGGCTGCGAGTTCCAGCGGACCCTCGTCGATGCAGGGGTCAGGGTCCACCCCCCCGAAGGCGGCTTCTACCTCTTCCTGGACTTCTCGCCCATGGCCGAAGCCCTCCTCAAGCGGGGGATAAGAGACAGCGTCTCCCTCTGCGAGCGGCTCCTGGCGGAGAAGGGGGTGGCCATACTTCCCGGCTCGGCCTTCGGCCGCCCCTCTTACGAGCTCACTGCAAGGGTCGCCTACGTCAACTTCGACGGATCCAAAGCCCTCGCTGCCAGCGAGACGATCCCCCTCCATCAGGACCTCCCCGAGGATTTCATCCCCCAGATCTGCTCTGAGACGATCGGTGCGGCCAAGGATATCGCGAACTGGCTGTCTGAGGATGCTGAAGTTCAGGTTCAAAAAAATTGATCGAAGGGGAAGGGGCGGAGAACCCCGTCCCATCCGATAAAGGCTCCTATTTTCCGTCTCTTCACTCGCCGCTCTGCATGATCCTGCCGATGATCCTGCCGTAGGCGGGCCTTGCTATGAAGACGCCGATGACCACCCCGGCGATGGTGATCAGGGCGAAGCTCTTGAAGGCTCCAAAGCCCATGGCGAATAGCGGCAGCATCGCGGCGATGGTGGTGGCTGCCGCGGCCATGATGATCCCGAAGGCGCTGGAGAGCCTGGCGAGATAGATCTTGCCGCTGGGCATCTTCCCCTCGTAGAGGAGCTCGTCGGTGATGATCACCAGGTGGTCCACGCCGGTACCGATGACGGCGATGATCCCGGCGATGGCGGGCAGGTCCAGCTGCCATTTGAGCAGGGCCGCCAGGGCCAGCAACATCAGAACCTCGCTGAAGGAGGTCGCCACCATGGGGACGACGATCTTCGTCTCCCGGTACCTGTAATATATCACCAGTCCCACCGCCAGGATGGCCATGATCCCGGCGATCAGAACCTGCCTTTTGAACTGGTCGCCCAGGGCCGCCGTCACCTGGCCGGATCCGATGATCTCGACGTTGACGGGGAGAGCCCCCTCCCTCAGGTGGATGTAGAGCTCATGAGCCTTCTGGGTGTCTCCTCCCACCTTGGCCTCCATGCTTCTCAGGGGCGCAACCTCCAGGCTCGCGGCCAGATCCTGGGCCAGGGGTGCGGAGAAGACCACCTCTTCGTCCAGGTTCATCGACACGTAGTGGTCTTCCGGATTTCTGGTCGCTCCGGTATCGATCGCCGTCTTCTGGAAGGTTGCCGCCCCCTCCTCCGAGAGGGTGAAGGGGACGCCCCAGTTTCCAAACTGGTCCCCCTGAGGTGGAGATACGTCCACGATCTCGTCCCCGTAAAGGACGTGGATCGACTCGTTCCCCTCGGTCTGGATCCTGATCTCGAAGACCCCGGGCTTGCCCACGATCTCCTGGGCGTCGGTGACGCTCACCCCGGCCAGATCTATGAGGATGAACTTGTTGTCAACTATGCGAACCTTGATGTCCTGAAGGCCGAGGCGGTTCAGCTTTCTGTCCAGGACCTGCTTGGTCTCGTCCACCGTCTCCTCGGTGACCCCTTCGGAGAAGCCCGCATCCCCGGGGGCGAGGGTTCCGCCCACCTCAGCCAGTATGGCCTCAAGGGCCTCTCTGGTGACGTTGGATCGAATCTCGAAGGATATGGGATCGGATTCCAGATACTTGACGTCCGAGTCGAGGGAGGTCTCCAGATAGGTCATGATCACCCCGATCGGCGAGGCCTCGATGGTGATCTTGGTTTCGTTCCCTCTGGGGGTGACGGTGGCCTGGGGATACCCCAGATCCTCGGCCAGGGTATTGGGCGCCCTCCCCTCCACGGTGATCTGGTAGTCGGTGCTCTCGGGACGCCACTGTACCTCCGCGGGGACGCCGAGGGCTTCGCTGAACTGCTTCTCCAGGATATTGGTCGGGTCGACCTGGGGCTGTACGATGGCGCCCTGGAGCTTCAGCTGCAGCCACGACCCCCCCTCCAGGTCCAGGCCGTACATGAGCCTGGAGTGGATTCCGCTCTCTGTCGGCATCGGGGCCAGAATTATCAGGGCAACGGCCACCGCCGCGAAGTATATCAGAACCCTGGGATCCCTTGTAATCTCGGTCATCGTCTCTGCCTCCTGGCCCCGGACTTCTTGGGACGGGCCAGGTACCAGCGAAGGGCGTTGGAGTTCATCACCCAGCAGTTCAACAGGCCTGCGATGAGGCCGAAGAGGAGGACTATCGATATGTCGAAGAGGATGTTGATCTGGGTGAAGGAGGAAGACACCAGATAGGAGAAAGCAGAGATGAGGAAGAGCGCGAATATGGCGCAGAAGGTGGTGCTGGTCATGGCGATCCCGGTCCTGAAGGCTCCTGTGACCTTCTCCTCGGTCTTCCCCTTCCGCTTCAATACCCTGTTGTTGAGGAGGATGTTGCTGTCCACGGAGTAGCCTATCAGCATCAACAGGGCCGCCACGGTCCCCAGGGAGAGCTTCACCCCGGTGATGTTCATGCAGGCCGCGGTGATCATGATATCGGAGAAGGCGGCCAGAATTACCATGAGGGCGACAAAGGGCGTCCTGAATATCAGGAAGACCACCACTGCCATGAAGAGGAAGGATAGCGGGATGTACTTCTTCGCCTGCTCCTGGAGCCGCGTGCTGTAGACCGGGCCCATGTACTTGATCTCAGGGTCCTGGTATTGGGCGTCGATCATCGCCGAAAGCTCCTTGTATTCGGCATCGTCCATGGGCCCCAGCTGAATCATGTACCTGTGGCCCACGTCTCTTATGTCCAACACCGGGTAGCCTGCAAGCTTTGATGCTATCTCACCCTCCGATTCGCCAACTGGAACGGTGACGATGGTACCTCCCGTGAACTCGACCCCCAGGTTCACGGGCGATCCCGTCTTTAAGTAGGTGAAGCCCAGGATGGAGAGCGCCACCGCCAGAACGGCGAGGGAGATCGCCACCATCTTCCTGGGCTCGTATTTAGAGATGAAGGTCTCTGGATCCATACAAGTATCCTCTTATCGCACTGACCGAACTCAACGTATTTACGGATTGTCGTTTGTCGCCTTTTCTTCATAACCTGCGGTCGTTCGATCCACTTTCCTACTAAATCGGATCGATGAGAGACGGCCGGGTGCGGCTATTTCTTCTCCCACTTCTTGAGGTTTGCCACCTCAGAGAGGGTCTTGCCCCGCTTGATCTCCTCCCGGAGCCTGCTCTCGGTCTTCTCGACCTCTTTCGCCCTCCGGGCGATCTCGTACCCCCTCTCCCTCGGGATGACCACGACCCCGCTCTCGTCGCCGACGATGAGGTCGCCGGGCCTGACCGACTGGCCGCCGCAGGTGATCTCGGCGTTGATCTCTCCCATCCCCTTCGGCTCTCCGGCGCATGGAGTGATGGCGCTGGCGAAGATGGGGTAATCCATCTCTCTGATCTCATCGAGGTCCCTGACGGCGCCGTCGATGACCACCCCGGCTACACCCTTGATCTTGCAGCTCTGGGTGGCAAGGCCGCCCCAGCAGGAGATGTATCTGCTTCCGTTGTAGATCACGATGACGTTCTCAGACCCCGCGAGATCGATCGCCTCCACCGATTTGGCCCAGTCGCCCTCGAAGGTCTGGACAGTTATCGCCTTCCCCACGATCTTTTTGCCCGGGTTGATGGAAAGGATGTCCCGCATCGCCCCTTTCCGGTGCATGGCGTCGGAGATGTTGGGGGTGGACACCTCTCTATAGATCTCCATCATCTCCTCCTCCATGCTCTTCTTTGCCCTTCTGTCATACTGATCGAGGGCGCTGTCCATGGCTTCTCTGATCTTCCGGCCGGACCCGGTGACGTCGGGGCTTCGAGTCACGCTCCCGCCTACGATGACGATAGACGCCCCCGAGGCGACCCCCTCAGCCGCGGAGTTCGCGTCGATCCCGCCGGCCACCGCCACCGGGATCTTCACCTGGCCCAGGATCAGATCCAGAAAGTCGATCGCCCTCTTTCCCATCATCTGCTGGTCGATCCCCACGTGGACGCAGATGTAGTCGACCCCCAGGGCCTCAAGCTCCTTTGATCTCGCCACCGGGTCCGGGGTGCCCAGGAGGTCCACCATGATCTCGACCCCGTACTTCCTCGCCGCCCTCAGGGCGTCGGTGATGGTGGAGTCGTCGGAGGAGGCGAGGATGGCCACGATGTTCGCCCCCGCCTTGGCCGCCATCTCCACTTCCATGGCCCCGGTGTCCACGGTCTTCATGTCCGCCACGATCTTCTTCGTCGGCAGGGCCTTCTTCAGCTCGCGCACGGCGTCCATCCCCTCGCTCTTGATGAGGGGGGTTCCGGCCTCTATCCAGTCAGCACCGCCGTCGGCCGCCTCCAGAGCTATCTGGACGGCTCGGTCCAGCTCGAGCAGATCCAGGGCAACCTGTAGAATGGGTTTAATAAGATCACCACCATAAAGCCGAGTTGTTAGAGAACAGACCATGGTATATAAAATGAAGCTGAAGGAGATGACAGATATGAGGATGGAGGGGGACCCTTCCGGCGCGGGGGGGGTCTCCTTCACCAAGCTCCACGGGAACGGAAACGACTTCATCCTGGTGGACGAGCACCACCGGGTGAAGGTGGCCGATCCCCTCAAGAGCTCCTTTGCCGTCCAGTGCTGCCATCGAAACTTCGGGATCGGGGGCGATGGCGTCCTCTTCCTATCGCCGTCGGAACATGCCGAACTGAGGATGCGCCTCTTTCAGCCCGACGGCTCCGAGGCGGAGATGTGCGGAAACGGGATCAGGTGCCTGGCCAAGTATGCCTGGGACGCCGGGGTTGTAGGGCGGTGCTTCGAGGTGGAGACCCTGGCCGGGATAATATCCCTGAAGGTGAGGGAGATCGGTGGCGACTTCTGGGCGAGGGTGGATATGGGAGTTCCCTGCTTCGACCGGAGGGGGATTCCCGCCCTGGGCGAGGGGGAGTTTCTGATGGAGCCTCTGGAGGGTTTTGAGGTCTCGGCGGTGAACACCGGAGTACCCCACGCCGTGATCTTCGTCGACGACCTCCTGGATCTGCCCATCGATGAGGTGGCCCCTCACATCCGGCGGAGCTCTCTCTTCCCCGAAGGGGCGAACGTAAACTTCGTACGGATCGGCGACACCTTCCAGGTCAGGACCTTCGAGAGGGGGATCGAGGGAGAGACCCTATCCTGCGGAACGGGTTCGGTGGCCAGCGCCGCCGTAGCCCGGAGGATGGGGATGGTGGGAGACGAGGTGTTCGTGGAGACCAGGGGAGGACCGCTCTTGATAAGCTTCGATGGGGAGAGGGCCTATATGGAAGGGCCGGCATCCACCGTCTTCACCGGCGAGCTCTGCGACGAGTTCCACTGGGATATCTCGCAAGTAATATAGGGGAATAGATAGGGGAATATGGTTAGGTGGATAGGCATAGGTGGATAGGGTTGAGGTATCTATCATGATGAAGATGGTCGCGGTTCTGGGGACGATTCTGCTGCTGGCGAGCTCAAGCCTCGCCTTTGAGAGGCCGGAGCCGATGAGGCTGGGAAGCAAGAGCGATCCGGAGGCCTCCCTCTTCTCCTACGACCAGAAGTTCAGCGATACCACCACCCTCAAGAACTACGACCTGGGAATGTCCGCCTACAAGGATTTCGACGGGTGCGAACGGCTCTCCTCAGAGATCACCATCGAGAGCAATCCCAACTGGGTCGATATTGCCCTCCTGGCGAACTTCAGCCACGGCACCGGCAGGATGGGGTACCTGGTCCTGGACCAGGATACCATGGACATAAGGGACGTGATGGTGGACGTCAGCCACGAGTTCATCGGCAACTTCAGCATAGATGAGAAGATCCTGGTGGTGAAGAACGATATGAACAACACCTGGCCCATATGATGGTGGAGGCCGGCTCCGACCATCCAGGCATCGTCTTCGTCTCGATTCCTTTTACCCCTTCTATCCTTCTTCTCTTCCCATCATCTTGCCATTTCTCCCCATCATCATCCCTTTCTTCCTACCTCTTCCCCTTCTTATTTTTCCATCCTCTTGCACCTCCCCTCTTCTCACCCTCTTGGCTCAGCTTCAGGATCGGAGCTGCCCCCCCACCAGGTCGTCCATCAGAGCCAGGAACTCCTCTCTCGCCTCCGGGGGGATGGTGGCCCCGGCAGCGACGTTGTGGCCTCCGCCCACCCCTCCAACCTTCTCTGCGGCCTGGGATATCGCCTCGGCCAGGTTCAATCCCGACCTCACCAGGTCCTGAGTCCCCCGGGCGGAGACCTTCAATTTGCCCTCATCGGACCGGGCGAAGGCCAGGATCGGCTTTCTCCGATCGGCGGTCTGAAAGCTCATCCCGGCCACGATTCCCACGATGGTATCCAGGATCCGGTCGCCGGCATCGAAGTATTGGAGGTGGGCGAGGGGCACTATCCCCTGGTCTTTCACCAGCTTCAGGCCGTTGACCAGGTTCTGCCGGTGCTCGTTCAAGAGATGCCTAGCCTCCTCCAGGCCGGATCCCCGGTCGCCGAGGCAGACCGAAAGGCCGACCCCGGAGTGGCCGTACCGGGCGGTGGCGTTCAGAAGGGTCGAGTACTCGCTGGCGTCTCGAAGCTCGGTGCCCTCCTGCTCCGCGAGCAGGGTGTAGACCTCGCCGACGAGCCGTTCCAGCTGGGGGTTTGATAGACCGGCCCGCAGGCCCCGTCTCAACAGGGCAGAGGCGATCTTCCCTTTCTCGTCCGGGCTCATGTCGATCCAGCGCCGCCACCGTTCGCCCTTAAGCCTGATCCCCTGCTCTTTGAGGAAGAAAATGCAGGCGTCCTCGTCACCGGAGAGGCCCGGGATGTAGGGGTCCGAGGAGAACTCCAGCATCTTGAATACCGGCCTGGTCTGCTTTCCGAAGAGCTTGAGGTCACGGCCGAAGGAGAGGACTTTCGCCTCCACCCCCATTTTGAGGATGATCCGGTTGAGGCCGATCAGCCTGCCCCTGGCCATGTCCTGGAGGTCTCCGACGGCACCGACGATGGCGAGGCCGGAGAGGTCGTCGTTTTCGCCTGAGCGGCTGCAGGCTCTGGCCAGGGCCCGGGCGAGGAGGAAGGTGGAGCCGCTCCCGGAGAGATGGGTGGCGCCGTCGAGGCCGACCAGGTGGGGGTTGATATGAAGCTCGATCCCCGAACCCCGGGGCCGGTGGTGGTCGGCCACCACCGCCGAGAGTTTCATCTCCAGGATCTCGGACTGCATCCCGCTCCCCAGGTCGGTGAATATGACCAGGTCGGCCCCCAGGTCCGCGATCGTCTCCAGGGCGGGGAGGTCCAGCTGCCTGAAGAAGAGAGTCTTTCTCTCGACCCCGGCCCGATCCAGGGCCGTGGACATTATCCCCGCAGCGGTGAGGCCGTCGGCGTCGATGTGGGAGGCGACCACCACCTCTCTCTTGCGGCAGATCTCCTCTGCGGCCCTATCACATGCTCTGGAGAGGAGGGCCAGCTCCTCTCCGAAATCCGGGTCCTCCGCGTCGGTCATCCTGCTTCAATCGGATCTGATCTCTTATACCCTTTCGCCGCTCCGTCCCGCGAGATGGAGAGATCGATGATCCTGGAAGAAGGGCCATCCCGATGAATCCCTTCTGGCCATTCCACTATTTGCCGCAAAATTTGTGAGATCCGGGGTGATCGGAGAAAATCTATATAATAATTCATATAAAATTTATTTATTTCAAATATAGATATTTTCTGGTTTATTCAGGCATATTCAGCCTTTTTCTTCGGCCTTATTTAGACTTGTTTGACCTTTTCACACCTTAATTTCTGGCGGCCAACATCGAAATTTCCGGAACATAGATAAATTATATAAACTTTGAGCTCGATAATTAATTGTTGCACTTATATGGAGGAACGATAAGATGCCGGACAGCGTCTATAAAATAGTGGAGCTGGTGGGGTCCTCTCCGACCAGCTGGGAAGATGCGGCGAAGGCGGCCATCGAGAAGGCGGCGAAGAGCCTGAGGGATCTGAGGGTCGCCGAGGTGAGGGAGCTGGACGTGAAGCTCGAAGGCGGAAAGATCGTCGCCTACAGGGCCAAGGTGAGGGTGTCATTCAAGATCGAGGGGGAGGTCGACTAAAGACTCCTCGTTCTCCGATCATTCGGTCATGCGGGTCATCGGCTTCGCACTCTCCCTCCGCAAAAATTCGGCGAGCCGATGGACCTATTTTTATATATATTTTATTTAATAGCAAATCCGAATACCCCTCCCTCAAAATCCATCGCCCTCACCTTCCTCCGGGAGAACGGGTTCCATCGCCAACTGCCACCGAAGTCGCTTTTGAATATGGGCACCAGAGCAAAGAATAAATCGTATTGATGCGATATTCTAATTTATTAATGGTGATATCATGAGCAACGTGGTCGAAGCGACAGACAGAAGCTGGGAAGAGGTGGTAGAGAGGTCCGAGAGGCCTGTCCTGGTCATGTTCCACTCCCCCACCTGCCCCAACTGCCAGATGATGATGCCCTCCTTTGAGGAGTACGCGAGGGAGTTTTTGGGCAAAGTGAATTTCGTCCGGATCGACGTCATGCAGAACTCCTTCACCCCGGAGAGGTACGGGGTGATGGCCACTCCGACCTTCAAGTTCTTCTGCGGCGGGAGGCCGGTGCTGGAGATGGTGGGGGCGGCCTACCCATCCCTTCTGAAGAAGATGGTGGAGGACGGCCTCACCTCCGGGACGGAGTGCGGGAGGCGATCGACCCCCATCGACTACAACGTCGGCTACGTCTGAGGCGGGACCGTCTCTTTCTCCCCCCTTCCCGCCACGTCTCCCTGCCCTCACTTCCCCGCCCTCTTCCCGCCCGAGTGGCTGGCCGATTTCATCAAGGACGCCGCCGACACTTCCGCCATCACCCCGCCCCCTCTTTACCCCGGCCTCTTCCTGCCGATTTTCATCAAGCAACCGGAGCCGACAATAATTCCTAACAATTAATCATTATGGATATTATAAGCTAGTACCAATTTATATTAGAAAGTTATAAATAATCATGCGCCATAGGATGCGTTTTGGGCGGGTCTATCGGACGCGAGAACCCGCATCCCACAACCCGAAATGGCGGATTTCGGGGGTGCGTGAAGGTGCAGCAGGATTGTTTTGGAGTTAAGGATCAGAGAAATCTGGAGAACCTGGTGAGCAAGGGGGCGGGGATAAGGATCGACTGCGACTCCCTGAGCCCGCCGGTCCTCTCTCTTCTGGCCGAGGTCTTCGCCGAAGAAGCGAAGCCGACTTATCAGGATCTGATGGAGATCGTCGCCGAGTTTCTCTTCAGCAGCAGCTACAGCCGCCGGGATCTTCGAACCCTCATGAGGAGGCTTGGGGTGGACGACTCGGAGATGCAGAAAAATCTCATCTACATGGCCCGCTCCTGGCACAACCGGGACCCCTTCACCGGCGTTTCAGCTCGCAGGTGAGGGGAGATCAGGTTGAAGCTTGCAGGCGAGAATGACCGATCGCAATTTTCGTCTGGGATTCGGGCCATCGCCGCCGCCTTCAGCCCACGCTTTGGATTGGATTGCACAGACCTGGTGTCTGAGACGCCGAGTCAACCATAATAGACGCAAAAAAAAAGAACTTCAGGCCCCGGAGGAGGCCCGAACCCTTGCCAGGCCCGCCTCCAGCGCCTCCGCCAGCTTCTCCGCCTGAGGGCCGCCTCCTTGCGCGATCTCGGGCTTTCCGCCGCCTCCGCCGCCCACGACCTTCGTCGCGGCCTTGACGATCTCCCCGGCCGCAAGGCCTCTGGCCAGCCCCGTCTTCCCCACGGCGGCGACGATCTTCGCCCCGTCCTTCTCGCTTCCCAGGATGGCGACGTAGTCCTTCCCGGAGATCATGGAGGCCGCCTTGATCAGCTCCTCGACGTCGGCGTTCTCCAGGGTCGCCACGACCACCTTGAGGCCGCCCACCTCGACGGCTTTGGACGTGAGTCCCTCCATCTGGGCTCTCGCCAGGTCTTCTTTGAGGCGGGCCGCCTCCTTCTTGAGGTCCTTCCACTCCTCGAAGAACCGCGTGGCGGTCCTGGGGAGCTGCTCTGCGGGGACGCTCAGGGCGTCAGCGGAGCCGAAGAGGAGGTCGTCTCTCTCCTGCCCCCTCAGGACGGCGGCCTCTCCGGCCGCAAACTCGATCCTCTCGACACCGTCCTGGACCCTCTCGGTCCTGAGGACCTTGATCGGCCCGACCATCCCGGTGTTGGTGCAGTGGGTCCCGGCGCAGGCCTCGACGTCGGTCCCCACCTGGACGACCCTGATCGACTTCCCCGGCGGGACGCCCCCCTGGTAGAGCTCGAAGCCGAACCTCTTCTCCGCCTCGGACCGCTCCAGCCAGCCCGTGGTTATGGGGAGGTTCTCCATCACCATTCTATTGGCGAGGAGCTCGATCTCCTTCAATTCGTCGCGAGAGATCCGCTTGTAGTGGGAGATGTCCAGCCTCGCCCTCTCCTCCGACTTCTGGGCTCCGGCCTGCCAGATGTGGCTTCCCAGGACCTTCTTCGCCGAGTCGTGGATGATGTGGGCTGCGGTGTGGTGTCTTGCATGGGCCAGCCTCCGGGACATCTCGACCTCCCCATCGACCGAGTCGCCGGGCCTGATCTCGGCGGCGACGGCCGCCGCCGTCGACTCAGCCTCGGCGATCTTGTGGAGGACGACTTTTCCCGCCGACTGGACATCGACGACCCGAAAGGCCTTCGATCCCTTCCGGATCAGGCCGTGGTCCGCGGGCTGGCCGCCGCCTTCGGGGTAGAAGAGGGTCTGGTCCAGGATCACGTTCCCGTCGACGAGGTCCAGGACCTTCGCCCGGAACCTCCTCTCGAAGGGGCGCTCGTAGAACATCCGGCGGGTCTCGGGAAGGTCGATGGCCACCTCTTCCTTCTCCTCCTTCTCCGACTTGATGTGGGTGCTCGCCACCCGGGAGTAGAAGTTGTCGGGAAGGTCGACCTCGACCCTGGCCTCTAGGGCCGCCTCCTGGGCGATCTCCGGGGGGATGCCATGAGAGTCGTAGAGGGAGATCATCTCCGAGAGGGGGATCTTTTCTTTCTTCTTCCCGTACCCTTCGGCGATCCTCCTCACCAGCCGCCGGCCCTTATCCAGGGTCTCGGCATACCTCTCCTCCTCCTGGTCCAGGATCTCCACGATGGTTCCGAGCCTTTCGTCGAGGTCGGAATAGTCGAGCCTTGCGATCTGCATTGAGACCAGCTCGGATAGGGGGACCTCGATCCCCAGCTCTTTCATCTGCCGCAGGGTTCTCCGGATGACCAGCCTGGCCAGGTAGCCGGCCTTGACGTTGGAGGGGATGATCCCGTCCCCGAGCATGTAGGCGAGACACCGGGTGTGGTCAGCGACGGCGTAGATCCGCTCCAGGGGCGCGATGATCTCGTCCAGCTTCTCCGCCGAGATCCCGATGTCTTTGGCGATCCTGCCCCGCAGTTCCCGGAGGCTCGCGTCCTCCAGGTCCACCATCCCCGCCAGGCGGGCGTTCGCTGCCAGGATCCGGGCCCGCTCCTCGTCGGAGACCGAGGACTCCAGCCCCGCCAGCTCCGATATGTGGTCGACGACCTGGGGGAAGATGGCGTCGTAGATGGTGGGCGAGCCCTTGCTGGCCCAGACGAACCTCTCCAGGCCGTACCCGGTATCGACGATGTAGTTAGGCATCTTCGAGTACCGCTCGCCCTTGATCTCGTATTCGCCCCGAGGCGAGACCTTCATGTCCATGAAGACGAGGGTTGCTAGCTCCAGGCCGCCCATCATCACCTCGACGCTGGGGCCGGCATTTCCTCCGCCCGCCCAGGGGGACTCCTTGTAGGTGACGGCCAGGGGGTCGGCCCCCAGGCCTAAGAGGAGCTCGTCGCAGAGGGCGACGGTGGTGTCCTTCCAGTAGATCTCCCGTTCGGGGGTGTTGAAGACGTGATGGGCCATCATCTCGAAGGTGGTGAGGTGTCTGCCGCTCCTTCCGACGGAGTCGAGGTCGTCAAGCCTGATGCAGGGCTGGGATACGGTGAGGGGGTTGGCGGGCGGGGGGACGAGCCCCGAGGTGATGAAGGGCTGAAAGTCGGCGATGGAGGCGATGGTGAGGTAGATGTCGTCCCTCCAGCGGGCGATGACCGGGTACCTCTTGATCCGGGTGTGACCCTTTCCCTCGAAGAAGGAGAGGTAGTGCTCCCGCATCTCGTCCAGCTCGATCTCTCGCTCGAATACCGGCGATCCGATGAAGGTGTAGGGGTCGCAAGGAGGGTCTCCGCAGGTTTTCCGGGCCGGGTCTCTGGTCCAGAACCGGCCGCCGCACCTCTCGCAGGTCTTGCGGTGAAAGCCCTCCGTCTTGAAGAAGTCCAGATTGTAAGCGTCCTCGGGGAACATCTCGATCAAGTCCGATGTAAAGGGAATGGGGGGACGAAGGGCCCGATTCCCTAAAAGGCTTTCTCAGGGGATGAGAAAAATAGGAGGAGCAATAGAGGTTGTAGTGGGCATGAGGTGCGGCGGAGGTATGTGGATGGGCGAGAGGAAGAAGGGCATATCGTCGGCGGGGCCTGAGCTATTGGGAAGACATCCCAAACCGATCTTAAACCAGATTAAATGGCGCGGCCTGGACCTGGAGAAGTGCGAGATCGACGTCCTCCACCGGGGAGCGCCGGGGGACAAAATCACGGTCAAGGGGAGCGAGATCTCCCTCGGCAGGTCCTTTTTCACCTTCAGCGAGACGATGATCCCCTACCACCGGATCCTCCGCATCAGGTACGAGGGGAGGACGGTCTTTTCGAGGGCGGAAAGATGACTCATGATAATCCCAAACCCGTCAGACTGCCACGTCCGGAGCAGAGCTTCATCGAGCTTCAAAGCCTGCTCATCGCGCCGATCAAGACGAGCCTTCTCTTCGCCGCCCTCAAGCTCTCGGTCTTCGACCTCCTTTCCGAGCCGAGATCTGCAGAGGCGGTTGCAGAGATCCTCAAAACCCACCCCGCGAACACCAGGGTTCTCCTCGACGGCCTTGCAGCCTTCGACCTCGCCCTCAAGAGGGACGGGCTTTACCTGAACTCCGCAATCGCTTCAGCCTTTCTGGTCGGCGATAGCCCCACCTTCCTTGGGGATTACCTCGCCGGGCAGTGGAGGTATATCGAGCCGGTTCTTGAAGATCTGATGACCCTCATCGTCGACGGCCCACCTGAAGAAGGTGCAGAGTATCCGGAGGATGAGCAGAAATCGGGATCAAAATCAGAATCGAAATCGAAATTTAAATCGAGATTGAACTCGAGATTGAACTCAAAATCGAGCTCAACGTCAAGTTCTCAGGACGACCTGGCCCGGTGGGCCGAAGCCGTCGCCGAGTACGAGCGAGCCGGGATCGCTCAGACGGTGGCGGAATTGATCGGTGGGCTCCCGGAGTTTCCGTCCTTGCAGAAGATGCTGGACCTGGGTGGCGGGCCAGGGCTCATAGGGATGGCGGTGGTCGCCTCCCATCCGACGATGAGGGGGGTCATCTTCGACCTTCCGCCGGTGGCAAAGGTCGCGGAGAAGTTCGTCCGCGATTTCGGGATGGAGGACCGGATGGAGGTGGTCGCCGGTGACTTCGCCACTGATCCCCTGGGCCAGGAGTACGACCTCATCCTCGCCTCCGCCTCTCTTTACTCCTCCAAGCACGATCTCGATTCGCTGATCGAGAAGGTCTATGCCGCTCTCAACCCTGGCGGCATATTCGCGAGCCTCCACGAGGGGCTAACCAGCGAGAAGACCAAGCCCGAGATTATGAAGCTGGGGTGGCTGCCGGCGGAGCTTCTGGGAGGAGACCTCGCCTTCGAGAGGGGGGAGATAAGGGCCTCTATGGAAAGGGCGGGATTCTTGTCGGTATCCTCCAGGACCCTGGATACGTCCGTGGGGCCCATGGACCTGGATGTGGGAAGGAAGCTTCGGAGAAATATTTATCCCCGATCAGACGGAACCTGGCGCCTATGAAGAAGGAGATCCAGCCTCCGACCTATTTTGCCGCCCTGCTCTTCCTCTCTCTGGCCTCCCATCTCTTGTTTCCAGCGCCGATGGTTACAGAGCCGCCCTTCGCCCTCCTGGGACTTTTGCCGATCGTCTTTGGCGTCGCCCTGAACCTGTGGACGGATTCTCTCTTCAAGAAGAGCAAGACCACAGTCAAGCCCCAGGAGATCCCCACCTCGCTTCTGATCTCGGGCCCCTTCCGGATCAGCCGCCACCCCATGTACCTGGGGATGGCCTCGATCCTCCTGGGGGAGGCGATCTTTCTGGGGTCCCTATTGACCTTCGCCTTCCCGCTGATCTTCGCGATCCTGATGGAGGCTCTTTTCATCTCGAAGGAGGAGGAGAACCTGGAGCGGGCCTTCGGAGAGGAGTACCTCGATTACAAAAGAGATGTTCGGCGATGGATATAATAAGATGTATATAAAATAAGAATAAAAATAAGAATCGGTGGACGGACGATAAGCTCCGTCCCTGGAAAGGACCAAAAAGCCGGATCTTATTCTCGCCCTCGGTCAGGCATCCTCCGCTTCGCTCAGTTCTTCTTCCGGTCTCAGGTTGAGCTGAGAGACGACGTCGCCGTTGGCGTCCATCAGGATGGCCACATCGCCGTCGTTGTTCCAGATCGGATTGCCCTGGTTCATGTAGAGGTCGCTCTCCGAGTCTTCGCCGACGCCGGTATGAATCACCACAATGCCCCCGGCCCCCAGAACAAACTCTTCGGGGAAGGAGTAAGTGTGGTTCTGCTCATCGTTCAGGGTCCAGCCGGTGAGATCCTGGGCGTCCTCTCCTAGGTTAGATATCTCCACCCACTCGTCGACCAGGTTGACGTTCGCTATCACAACTTCAGAGACGGTCTCAAGCTCTTCCCCGATGCTGGTGTTCGCATCCTCGGCCAAGGTGATACCGATCGCCGAAAGTGCCAGGGCCGATATCAGTATCAGTCTTCCCGCCATGGATATGGATTTCATATCATCACACCTCCCGATAATAACTTAAGTTTATAGGATATAAAGTTATCTGAAAAATTGTAGATTAGTATTTTTTCCATATGTGGCATCAAGCTGTATAATTTTGGATAATTTTCTGGTTTTACTTCGTCTTTTTTGGACTATAGGAAATTGTATTAATATAAGATTGTAAAGCCTGGCGGATCTACTACGATGCTGAAGCCGATTTCGGAAATGAATGAAGATGATGAATAGAATCGCGTTGAGAACTCGGAAATTGGATGAATGATGAATAGAATCGCATCCAGAGCTTCGAAAGGATGAAGATGATGAATAGACCCGCGTGGAGAAAGGAGGGATGGAAGACGGAGGGATGGAAGACGGAAGGATGTCGGCCAAATCGCTCCA
The DNA here is from genome assembly GCA_036733325.1 of Methanothrix sp. Lineage (GTDB taxonomy): Archaea > Halobacteriota > Methanosarcinia > Methanotrichales > Methanotrichaceae > Methanocrinis. Next base: position 2,913 of record DAINAQ010000006.1, on the reverse strand, counting down.
GAGCCCGGAAGAGAGGTTGAAAGATCCTCAGGGCCGATAGAGTACTGATAAAAATAGTGGCGACGGGCAAGAGCCCGCCCTATTTCATGAGCTTTCAGGATACCGGGCTGCAATCTCGCCAGAGGCGTCCTTGAGGGTGGCCACCTCTCCATCATCCCATACGAAGTCGTCGCGACCCCAGTAGAGGTCGGTCTCCGTGTTGTTGCCCTGGCCGGTGTGGACCTTGACTGCCGCGCCGGGGGCGAGGAAGAAGCCATCGGTGAAGGAGAAGGTGTTGTTATCCTCGTCCTCCAGGGTCCAGTAGGTGAAATCCCGGCTCGAATTCCCGGAGTTTGCGACCTCCACCCACTCGTCTTCGTCCGCGGAGCTGAGGTTGGTGATCTTCATGGCGGCGTCTTCTTCTGCCATGATGTCGGCAGGAGTCACATTTTCCTGGGCGGCGGCCAGCCCAGTGACCAGGGCCGAGGTCAGGAGCGCGATCAGCGCAAAATTCGAGTATTTCATAACTAACCTCCCACTTTTTGCCTTCTTATGCTCTATACGTCTTCTGCGAATCGATTTAAGCTTTTCTTCCCCGAAAAGCTCCGGCTAGAGGCCAGTTTTTTGGCCCCCCCAGACTGAAACATCTTTGGATGATCGTACCTTTTCAGTCTGGAAAACAGAGCAAAGATTATATACTGCGAGCAATATGCCCAATAGCCTGCATGAATTTGAACAAATAAGGTGAAGAACTTGACAAATAAATGGATTCTAGAGAAGATACCCCTCATGGCTGCGGCTATTTGCGTGGCAGCCTGCCTCGCCGGAGCGGTGGCCTTGCAAGAGGAGACGACAGACAAAATCACCGCCGACGACGCCTGGAATGTCCTGGCGGAGGGGAACGCTCGCTTCGTCTCTGGAGAGCTATCAGCCAAGAATTTTTCGGAGAGGCGCACAGAACTTCTGTCAGGCCAGAACCCCCTGGTTACCGTGGTGACCTGCTCCGATTCCAGGGTCCCCCCTGAGCTGATCTTCGATCAGGGGCTCGGCGATATCTTCGTGATCAGGGTTGCAGGAAACGTCATGGACCCCGTAGTCCTAGGTTCCGTCGAGTACGGCGTCGAGCACCTCAAGACGCCCCTCCTGGTGATCCTGGGCCACCAGAGCTGCGGGGCGGTCACCGCCGCCACCCAGGGAGGAGCTGAAGGGAACATCGAGAGCATCATGGCCGAGATCGAGCCGGCCGTGGAGGCTGCCGGAGAGACCAACGTTACCGGCACCGAGCTGGTGGAGCTCGCCATCGACGAGAACATTGACCTCGTCATCAAGAACGTCCTCGAAAGGAGCCCCGTCACCAGAGAGCTGGTAGAGGACGGAAACCTGACCATCTTCGGCGCCAAATACTCCCTTGAGACCGGCGAGGTCGCCGTCCTGACTCGGGTCGACGCCTCCAACCTCGCCGAGATGTCGGTCGAGGAAGAGGCGGTCTCAGCTGACGAGTCTGAATAGACCCGGCGACGAGAGGGCCCAATATTTCTGCAGCCCTGCGGTCTCAGGCCGCAAATCCATTTTTCCGTCGTTGGCCCGAACATCCACCGGTCCCTCATTTTGAGCATATCAACTGGTAATTAAACTTTAATTTTGAGATAGAGTTCTAGATCGGACATAAGGCCTCATATCGAGGAAAAAATAAATGAAGAGGTAAGAAGAAACATAGGCGATCAAAGAGGTGATCGTCTTTGATAAGAGTTGGAAGAACCATTGAAATGCTGATGCGGATCCTGGCCTTGGCGTTGATCCTCGTCGGTGCGGGTCTGGCTGTCGGCCCCGACGAAGTCGGGGAGGAGATCCCCCCGGAGGTGGCGGATCATGCCGGGGATTGGCCCCTGCCGAATAAGGACTACGGCAACACCAGGGCAACCTGGGATTCTGCGATAACCTCGGAGAACGTTCAAAATCTGGGGGTAGCCTGGTCCTTTCCGATTCCTGGGATCGGAGCTTTCGGCGCCGCGGCATCCAATCCCGTCATCTTGGGGGATGCCGTATACTTCCAGGACTTGAGATGCAACGTCTTCGCCCTGGACCTTGAGACGGGCGATCTGCTGTGGTCGAAGTTCTACAACGTCACCGAAGTAGTGGGACCCAACGGCCCCTCCGTCGGGTGGGGGAAGGTCTTCGTCGCAAAAGACCTCTACAACGTGACCGCCCTTGACGCCGAGACCGGCGAAGAGATCTGGTCTGTGAGGCTCTCGAACGTCAGCACCACGGGGATCGACATCCAGCCCATAATCTACGACGGCCTCGTCTACGTCTCTACCGTCCCCGGTATCGGGGACGCCTTCTACGCTCCCGGAGGGATCGGGGTCATCAGCGCCCTGGATGCCGAAACCGGTGAGGTCGTCTGGAGCTTCTCCACCGTCGATTCGCCGGACCTCTGGGGGCACCCGGAGATCAACAGCGGAGGAGGGTGTTGGTACCCGCCCTCCATCGACGTCGAGACAGGAGTCACCTTCTGGGGCATCGGCAATCCGGCGCCCTTCCCCGGTACCGAGGAATGGCCCAGCGGCACCAGCAGGCCTGGCCCCAACCTCTACACCGACAGCATCGTGGCCCTCGATCACCGGACGGGCGAGATGATCTGGTTCCATCAGGTCCTCCCCCACGACCTCTTCGACCACGACTTCCAGACCTCGCCGATCCTGGCAGAGCTGATGATCGATGGAGTTGACCAGAAGGTGGTCTTCGGGGCCGGCAAGTTGGGCAAGGTCTACGCCTTCAACCGGAGCTCCGGCGAGGTCCTCTGGTCGACGGTGGTGGGCGAGTACGACGAAGAGGCCCAGCTGGATCTTCTGCCCAACGGGACGACCAGGATTTATCCCGGCGTCCTGGGAGGGGTTGAGACCCCCATGGCCTACAGCGAAGGCGTCCTGTACG
>DAINAQ010000005.1:0-26952 GCA_036733325.1 Methanothrix sp. | reverse complement strand
TCAGCCTCCTCTGGAGGTAGCCGCTCTGGGACGTCCTGATGGCGGTGTCGACGAGCCCCTCCCTCCCACCGATGGCGTGGAAGAAGAACTCCGTCGGGTTCAGACCCTCCTTGTAGCTGGACTGGACGAAGCCGTGGGCTTCGGCCCCCAGGTCTCCCCTCCTGAAGTGGGGGAGGGTCCTCCCGTCGTAACCTCGCCGGATCCTCTCGCCTCGAACGGACTGCTGACCGACGCAGGCTGCCATCTGGGTCAGGTTCAGCATCGACCCACGGGCCCCGCTGACGGCCATCACCACGCCGCTGTTGTCCAGGCCCAGGTACCGACCGGCGATGGAGCCGGCGTTGTCCCTGGCCCTGCCCAGGGTCTGCATGATCCTCATCTCCAGGGTCTCGTCCAGGGTCCTCCCGGGCAGGGGTTCCAGCTCCCCCGCCTGGTAGGCCTCGATGAGCTTGGTGACGTTCTCTCTCGCGGCGTTGAGGACGTCGGATATCTGGTCTTCGGCGTCCTTGGGGATGTCCTCGTCATCTATCCCGAAGCTGAACCCCGCCAGCATGATGCCCCGGATCGCCATCTGGGTCATGCCGTCGACGAAGCTCGCGCCCACCGTGGGGCCGTACTCTTTGATCACCCTGTCGGTGATCTTCCCCTTGAAGGCCCCCACCGCCGCGGCATCGATGGTGCCGCTCCTGATCTGGCCGTCGCGAATGACCACAAAGGCGTCGTTCTCGCAGGCCTCTCTCTTGCAGGAGTCGCAGTTCATGCAGAAGGAGGCCTTGAATTCGAGGTTCAGCCCCTTGGGCAGGATGAGGCTGAACATCTGCTTTCCGGTCCAGTAAGGCTCGCCCTCCTCATCGCGCCCCGAGGGTTCGGGAAGCGCGAGCTGCGGAAGCTTCTTTATGACCTCCATCACCTCCAGCCGGCTGATCCTCCGATCTCCGTGGGTCAGAAGGAAGTTGCCGGTGACGTAATCGTGGATCCCGCCGATGATGGGGCCGCCGAACCTGGGGGAGAGGATGTTCTCCTGGACCCTCATCAGGATCTCGGCCTCCGCCCTCGCCTCCTCGGTCTGGGGGACGTGGAGGTTCATCTCATCTCCGTCGAAGTCGGCGTTGTAGGGGGGGCAGACCGCCGGGTTCAGCCTGAAGGTCTTGTAGGGCATGACGATGACCCGGTGGGACATTATGGACATCCGGTGAAGAGAGGGCTGCCGGTTGAAGAGGACGATGTCCCCGTCCATCAGCTGCCGGTCCACCCTCCAGCCGGGCTCGATCATGTCGGCCACCTCTTCGCAGTTTCGGTCGGTGATCTTGACCCTTCGGCCGTCGGCCCGGGTGACGTAGTTGACCCCGGGATGCTTATCCGAGCCCCTTCGGACGTAGTCGCGCATCACCTCGATGTTCCTCGAGTTTACCACCAGGGGCACCGATAGCTCCATGGCGATCTCCAGGGGAACGCCCACCTCGTTTATGCTGAGGTTGGGGTCGGGCGAGATGACGGTCCGAGCGCTGAAGTTAACCCTCTTCCCGGAGAGGCTCCCTCTGAACCTGCCCTCCTTCCCCTTCAGCCTCTGAGAGAGGGTCTTGAGGGGCCTGCCGCTCCGATGGCGGGCAGGGGGAACCCCGGAGACGGTGTTGTCGAGGAAGGTGGTGATGTGGTACTGGAGGAGCTCCCAGAGGTCCTCGATGATCAGCTGAGGAGCGCCTGCTTCCCTGTTCTCCTGGAACCGCTGGTTGATCCTGATGATGTCCACCAATTTATGGGTGAGGTCGTCCTCGCTCCTCTGGCCGCTCTCCAGGGTGATCGAAGGCCTCATGGTCACCGGCGGAACCGGGAGTACGGTGAGGAGCATCCACTCGGGCCTCGCGGTATCCGGGTTCATCCCCATCACTTTGATGTCCTCGTCGGGGATCTTCTCGAACCGGTCCCGGATGTCCGAGGGGGTGAGTTTGTGTCCGTCCTCGACGTAGGCGAGGGGCCTTTCGAACTTGATCTCCTGCTGGGGCGAGCCGCAGTAGGGGCATACCTTGTGCTTCCGGGCTTCGGCGAAGGCCTTGTTGACCACGTCCTCGATGGGCTGGCCGATGCGCACCAGGGTATCTATCTGCTCCAGGTACATCCTCTTCTCGTTCTCCAGGAGCATGAGCCGGGAGCAGTCCCGACAGATCCCCCGGAGGATCTTTCTGATCAGTTTGGCAAATCCGACGTGGATGACGGGGGCGATGAGATCGATGTGGCCGAAGTGGCCGGGGCACTCCCCGGGCCTCCCGCCGCAGGACCTGCACCGTAGACCCGGATCGATGACCCCGAGCCTGGGATCCATCAGCCCCATCTCTATGGGGAAGCCGTCGTCGTCGTAAGTGTCTGCGGTTATGATCTTAACCACGCTCATCCTCCGAAACTCCTGGGGAGAGATGAGCCCAAAACTGATCTTGCCAATTCTCTTCGGAACAGTCATATTCACACCTAAACAGCGTCCTCCAAAACCAGCCGAGGGGCGACGCCGAGGGATTTGATCTCGTCCAGCAGGAGTTTGAAGGCGTAGCTCATCTCCACGGGGTATATCTCGGTGTCCGAGCCGCAGACCGAGCAGTAGTCGACGTTCCTCCTTCTATCGTGGATGGCGATCATGCCGCAGCGGCTGCAGACCAGCTCCGTCACCTTGTCCGACTCGTCCACCAGCCGCTCCTTGAGGGCCAGAGCCGCGCCGTGGGCGATCAATACGTCGCGCTCCATCTCGCCGAACCGCAGGCCGCCCTCCCTGGCCCGACCCTCGGTGGGCTGCCTTGTGAGGACCTGGACGGGACCCCGGGACCGCGCGTGCATCTTGCCCGCCACCATGTGGTAGAGCTTCTGGTAGAGGATCACCCCCACGAAGACATCGGCCATGACCCGCTCCCCGTTGATCCCGTTGTACATCACCTCTCGGCCGGTGTGGGAGAAGCCGAACTTGGTGAGGGCGGACCTCATGTCCGTCTCCTCCTCGCCCAGGAAGGCGGTGGCGTCGGCGAACCTCCCCTCCAGGGACCCCATCTTCCCGCCGATCATCTCCAGGACGTGGCCCACGGTCATCCGGGAGGGGATGGCATGGGGGTTGACGATCAGGTCGGGGACCTGGCCGGACTCGGTGAAGGGCATGTCCGCCGGAGGGACGATCAGCCCCACCACCCCTTTCTGGCCGTGGCGCGATGCGAACTTGTCCCCCAGCTCCGGGACCCTCTGGTCTCTGGTCTTGACCTTGGCCAGCCGGTTGCCGTTGGAGGACTCGGTGAGGATCACCGTGTCCACCACCCCCTTCTCGTTGGACCTCATGGTGACCGAGGTCTCCCGCCTCTGCTGGGGGGTGATCCCAAACTCCGTCGGCTCCTCCAAAAACCTCGGCGGCGAGGTCTTCCCTATCAGGACGTCGTTTGGCGCCACCACGGCGTTGGGGTTGACCAGGCCGTCGTCGTCCAGCTGTGAGTAGGCCTCCGCGCCTCTGGCCCCCCGGACCTCCATGTCCGGTATCTCGAACTTGTCCTCCTGGCCACCAGGGTACTTCCGCTCCTCCGCCTCCGAGACCCGGAAGAAGTGGCTCCGGCCGAGGCCACGCTCGATGGAGCCCCGGTTCAGGATGAGGGCATCCTCGATGTTGTACCCCTCGTAGACCAAGACCGCAACCACGAAGTTCTGGCCCGCCGGCCGCTCGTCAAATCCTACGGCGTCGGCGGTCCTGGACCTGCACAGAGCCCTCTGGGGGTAGTGGAGGTAGTGGCCCCGGGTGTCGGGTCGGAGCTTGGTGTTGGCCAGAGGCGTCCCCAGACACTGCTTGATCATCCCGGCCCCCATGGTGTTTCGAGGGCTGGCGTTGTGCTCGGGGTAGGGGACGAGGCCGGTGCAGATCCCCAGGACCAGGGAGGGGTCCACCTCCAGGTGGGTGTGCTCGGGGGTGATCTCCTGGTCCCAGATGGCCACCAGGGCGTTCTCCTCCTCCTCCGCGTCCAGGTACTCGACCAGCCCCTGGCTGACGAGATCGTCGAAGCCGATCTCCCCGGAGCGGAGCTTCTCAATGTGCTCTTCGGTGACCAGGCAGGCCCCGTCCTCGACCACCACGAGGGGGCGCCGGGCCCGGCCGGAGTCGGTGTTGATCAGGATCTCGTTGGTCCTGGCGAAGTAGGAGACGTTGATCTGGTTGCTTATCCTGCCGCCCCGTCGAAGCCGCCTCATCTCTTTTGCGAGCTTTATGGGGTCGGAATGGGTCCCCACGAACTCCCCGTTGACGAATACCCTTGCGCTACTCAAAGCGACCACCTGCAGCAACCACATCCAGATCCAGAAGCATCCTCTTCACGTCCTCGTAATCCTCGACCCCGGTGGAGAGCTCCACCCCCTGGGCGAAGTTCTTGACCAGGCCGCAGTTGGGGCCCTCGGGGGTCTCGCTGGGGCAGATCCTCCCCCACTGGGTGGGGTGAAGGTCCCTGGCCTCGAAGTGGGGCTGGGACCGGGAGAGGGGGGAGATGACCCTCCGGAGGTGGCTTAAGCTCGCCATGTAGTCGGTACGGTCCAGAAGCTGGGATACGCCCGTCCTGCCCCCGACCCAGTTTCCGGTGGCGAGGGGGTGGATCATCCTCTCGGTGAGGACGTCGGCCCGGACGGTGGTGATGACGTTCAGCTCGCGGTTTCTCATGCTGGCCCGCTCCAACTGGTACTTGATGTCCCGCGTCAGCCTGCTGAAGGCGACCCGGAAGAGGTCCTCCATCAAATCTCCGGAGAGCTTGAGCCTCTTGTTGGCGTAATGGTCCTTGTCGTCCTCGCCCCGCTTCCCCAGGGCCAGCTCGAAGCAGGCCTCGGCCATCCTGGCCAGGAAGAGGCCTTTGGCGTACCGGTCCCCCTCCTCGACCCCTATGTGGGGCAGGAGGTAACGGTCCAGAACATAGGCTGCCCTCTTCTTCTGGTACTCCTTCGCCTGGCCAGCGGCGACCCGGCCCCCGATCTTCTCCAGGGCCTCCTCTTTGGTCGCCACCTCCGCCTCCTCCAGGTTCTCCAGCATGAACTTGATGATCTCGGGGTTGTCGGAGACGGCCTGGACGATCTCCATATCCGTCTCCAGGCCCAGAGCTCGGGCCAGGGTGACGAAGTTCAGCCTTCCGCTGACCGAGGGGAAGGATACCTCCAAAATCGACCTTCTACCCCGCTCCACGATCACCAGAGACCGATAACCCTGCCTCTGGGAGAAGACCTTGGCCACCTCGATGAAGTCGTCGTACCTCTGGTTGTACTCCACCAGAATCTTGTTGGGGGAGAGGTCCTCCAGGGTCATGATCACCCTCTCCGAGCCGTTGACCACGAAGTATCCGCCGGGGTCGAGGGGGTCCTCGCCGTACTCGATCATCTCGTCCCGTGACAATCCTGCGAGGTTGCAGACCTTGGACATGATCATGATGGGGAGCATCCCGATCATCGCCTCTACCGGTTCCTTCTCCGTCTCCCCCTCAACTATCGTCATCTCCAGCCGGAGAGGCGAGGCGTAGGTGAGGTTTCGAAGCCTCGCGTCGTTGGGATGGAGCCTCTCCACCGAGCCGTCCGCCTCGGTGACGGTGGGGTTCTCCACCCGGATCGCCCCCAGCTTGACGTAGGTATCCTCGATGTTCGTCTCGATGATCCCCACCTCGTCGATCACCTTCTGAAGGCCCCGATCGATGAAATCGTTGAAGGAGTTTATGTGATGATGGACCAGCTTATCTTTGGTAAAATAGGCCTTGTATAGAACGTTTCTGTCAAGCAAACTTTAAAACACCTCTTAGTCGATTACCAGTCTGTAAAAGACCGATTCTCCTGACGTGGGACTCTTCCTGATTATCTTCACCACGTCACCCACCTTCCCCCCGATCTCCTTCACCACTGGATCGTTGACGTGGATCTTCGGGAGCTGAGCAGAATCCACCCCGTAACTCTTCAACACAGCCCCCGACTCTTCCGGAGAGAGGAGGATGTGGGCCGGAACCAGTTCGTGATCCTGCAGCGTAAATTTTTTCATACGTCCACTTCCCAGAAATAAGCGATAAGCGGGCTCGAAGGGATTTGAACCCTCGACCACCTGGTATCTTCGTTCAAAAAACTTAAAAGCCAGACGCTCTGCCTAACTGAGCTACGAGCCCCCATGAGCAGATCAGCCCATTCCACTGTTTTGGAGATGGTCATCCGACATAAAACCTTTTCGCCTTCGGATCGGATCTCACTCCCGGACGATGGCCGCGATATCGTCGCCCACCTCGGAGGTGGTGGCCCTTCCGCCCATGTCGTAGGTCCTGACCTTTCCCCTCTTGATGTTGGTCTCGATGGCTCTGATCACGTCCTCCGCGGCCGCCACCTCGCCCAGGTGCTCCAGGAGCATGGCTCCGGCCCAGATGGTGGCGATGGGGTTGACCTTGTTCTGGCCCCGGTACTTGGGGGCGCTTCCGTGGATCGGCTCGAACATGCTCGTCCCTTCGGGGTTGATGTTGGCTCCGGGGGCGAGGCCGAGACCCCCCTGGATCATGGCTCCGAGGTCGGTGATGATGTCCCCGAACATGTTGGGGGCGACGACGACGTCGAACCACTCCGGGTTTTTGACAAACCACATGGTGATGGCGTCCACGAAGTTGAAGTCGGTCTCGACCTCCGGATACCGGGCTGAGAGGGCCATAAACTCCTCCCTCCAGAAGCCGTATATGTCGGAGAGGACGTTCGCCTTGTCTACGCTGGAGAGGTGCTTTCTCCGTTTCATGGCCAGGTCGAAGGCATACTTGATGACCCGCCGGGTTCCCTCCCTGGAGATCATCCCTATCTGGTAGGCGATCTCCTCGCTGTCCGACTCCACATCCAGACCGAACTTCACCTCGTAGAGGGCCCGGATCACCTCGAACTCGTCGCGACTCTTCCCGGCCCCGGCCCGGCTGCCGATACCGATGTAGAAGTCCTCAGTGTTCTCCCTGACCACGGTGAAGTCGATATCCTGGGGGCCCTTGTCCTTGAGCGGGGTCCAGACCCCCTCCAGGAGCTTCACCGGCCGGAGGTTGACGTACTGGTCGAAGTAGAAGCGCATGGCCAGGAGGACCCCCTTCTCCAGGACCCCAGGCTTCACCCGCGGGTCGCCGATGGAGCCGAGGTAGATCGCTCTATACCCTGACAGCTCTTTGAGGGTCTCCTCACCTACCAGCTCTCCAGTCTTCAGGTAGTGGTCTGCTCCGAGGTCGTACTCCGTCCATTCGATGCTAAAACCGTGCTTATCCGCCGCAGCCTCTGCCACCTTCTGGCCCTCTCTCACGATCTCGGGACCGATCCCATCGCCGGGGATAACGGGAACTTTGTACTTCAAAGAGACTTCACCATCCTTTTGGTGTACTCGACCAGGCCCCCCGCCTCCACGATATCCTGAAGGAAGGGCGGCAGGGGCGTGGTCCTATAAGACTCGCCGCGGGACCGGTTGTAAATTATCCCCTGGTCGGCGTCGATCTCGATGGAATCCCCATCGCGTATCCTCTCCACGTCGGAAGAGACGAACAGAGGCAGGCCGATATTGATGGCGTTTCGGAAGAAGATTCGGGCGAAGGAGCTGGCCACGACGGCCCTGACTCCCGCGCCTTTGAGGCCCAGGGGGGCGTGCTCTCGCGAGGAGCCGCAGCCGAAGTTCGTCCCCGCTACCACGAAGTCTCCGGCACGGACTTGCCCGGCGAACTCGGGGCGCACCCCCTCAAAGACGTGTTCGGCGAGCCCCTGGGGGTCATTGATCACCAGGTACCGTCCGGGTATGATCGCGTCGGTGTCGACATCGTCTCCAAACTTCCAAGCCCTGCCTGCCAAAAACCATCCCCCTGCTTTAGTGGACTCTTAAGCAACGCCAACGTAGTATATTAAGGTGACCGTTCTGCATCCGAAAATTTCAACGCCCTTTCCGGGTGATGGGCCTATCCGACGGCGACCGGCCGGCTTCAATCTTGCGGGCCCCAGGAGAGAAGAGCGAAGCCTTCGGGACGATCCAATAAGGCCGTCGGGACGATCCAATAGATATTACGTGGGAATCGCGAACCAGGTGGCCGTTTTCACCATCAGCAGGGAAAATCGACTTCCCCAAGCCGATATGGCGAATCGGCACCATAGCCGACCCAAGAGAATCGAGATCCTGCCTTCCTTTCAGCACCGGGAGATGGTGGGGATCGACGAGCCTGTATCAAGAAATTTTGTGAGATCAGTAGAGGTGGCGATGAGCCGCCTCAGCCATCAGAGATGGTGGGTCGTGACGGTCAGCTTGATAAGTGAGGACTTATCTAGGTCGGTACAGATCAGGATAATTTTGGGGTGCTTCGAATTGATCGACCGCAGCAAAATTTTTGAGATTTTGGAGGGGTACGACCTCGACGACCCGATGATCGGCGTCGTGGCCTCCCACTCGGCCCTGGATACCTGCGACGGGGCCGTCGAGGAGGGGTTTCGAACCCTTGCCATATGTCAGAAGGGGAGGGAGAAGACCTACGCCAAGTACTTCAGGGCGACCAGGGCCAATGGCAAGGTCATCAGCGGCGTGGTGGACGAGGTCCGGATCCTCAACAGGTTCAGCGAGCTATTGAGGGGTGAGCAGCAGGACGCCCTGATATCGAAGAGCGTTCTCTTCGTCCCGAACCGGTCCTTCACGTCCTACTGCGGGATCGACTCGGTGGAGGACGAGTTCGAGTTGCCGCTTCTGGGGAGCAGAAACCTCCTCCGGTCCGAGGAGAGGGGGGAAGACCAGGACTACTACTGGATCCTGGAGAAGGCGGGCCTCCCCTTCCCCGAGACGGTGGAGGCGGAGGAGATCGACGAGCTGGTGATGGTGAAGCTGCCCCACGCCGTCAAGACTCTGGAGAGGGGCTTCTTCACCGCCGCGAGCTATGACGAGTATCGGGAGAAGTCGGAGCTTCTCCTCAAGCACGGGGTCATCGACCAGGACGGCCTGGACCTGGCGAGGATCGAGAGGTACGTCATCGGGCCCGTCTTCAACCTCGACTTCTTCTACTCGCCGATCCTGGACGAAATCGAGCTTATCGGCATCGACTGGCGGTTTGAGTCGAGCCTCGACGGCCACGTCCGGCTTCCCGCCCCCCAGCAGCTCACCCTCAACGAGGCCCAGATCAGCCCCGAGTACACCGTCTGCGGCCACAACGCCGCCACCCTCCGCGAGTCGCTTCTGGAGAAGGCCTTCGACCTCGCGGAGAAGTACGTCCAGGCGACGAAGGTCCACTACAGCCCCGGGATCATAGGACCCTTCTGCCTTCAGACCTGCGTGGACAAGGACCTCAACTTCTCCATCTACGACGTCGCCCCCCGGATCGGAGGGGGGACCAACGTCCACATGGCCGTCGGCCACCCCTACGGAAACGCCCTCTGGAGGACCTCCATGAGCACCGGCAGAAGGCTGATGCGCGAGGTCCGGATCGCCCTGGAGAAGGACGAGCTGGACAAGATCGTGACCTGAATTTGGACCCACGGCTCGACCGGAAGAACAGGAAGATAATCAGAATCTGATCCATCATGACCGAAATGTACGAGGTCGTCGCGCACGAGAATCTGCCGAAGCGGATCCTAAAGGCACTGGAGAAACTTGAGCAGGCCGGCGAGGTCCCCGTCCTGGTCTTCCCGGCGGTCCCCCAGAAGTACCAGGACGAGAAGGCGAAGGCCTTCGCGAGGATCGGGGCCTTCGACGAGTCGAAGATCTCCTCCTGGATCGTGGCCACCGAGAGGGAGGTCGTCTTCATCCGCTCCGGCCTTCTTCGAAATCGGATCGACAGGTTCCCCCTCTCGGGCGTAACGGGGATCGAGTACGTCAAGGAGTTTCAGGACAACACCCTGAAGATCAGGATCGGAGGTGCCGCCGAGGACGTTCGGTTCTACCACGAGACCGACGGCATCAGCTTCTATCAGCACGTGAAAGCCGCCCTCGAAGAGCGGGACGCGACAAAAGAGACGGGCCCGGAAGGATGAAGAAGATTCAGGTGGTCGCCCACTGCCTCCTCGACCCCGCAACGAGGCTTAAGGGGCTCCGACCCGTGGCCTTCGCCCCCGAGCCGCCCATCATCCAGCTCCTCTGCCCCGAGGCCGGGTACCTGGGCCTGGACCGGTGGGCGGTCACCAAAAACCAGATCGACATCCCCTCCTACCGGAGATACTGCCGCGATATCTTCAGCCACTCCGCCGACCTGATCGAGCAGCTGGCGAAGAGGGGGTACGAGATCGAGGTGGTCGGCGTCGAGGGAAGTCCCAGCTGCGGCATCAAGTCAACCACGGCGGGCTACAGCGGGGGTAAGATCCGCCACCAGGATCACGACCACGTTCCTGGGATGGGAGTCTTCATGGAGGAGGTGGCAGAAGAGTTGGAGAAGAGGGGCGTATATTTCCGGCTCGCGGAGGCGAAAAGGCAGAAAGAACCTAAGTAAGACCCCTTTTGGTTAGGCCAACAAATCGCGAATCATCTATTTTATTCTTGATCTAGCGGCTGAACTAATGATCATACCGTCGGTCATCAATCTACATGATCGTCGCTAGGAGTTTCATCTTCATTTTTTGTATACTCTTTGCGGATTAAAGATGATATTCTATATATAAAAACTATTATAGTAGCAGCAACTAACGCACCTGAGATATAACCGAATATAAGTGAATTGGTACTATCGGAGACAACATTAAATTCAGAAATATTATACGACACTACTGAGGCATCGTTCCCATCGAAAAGAAAGACTAGTATCTTCCATACCCCTACGACTTTTTGGTCTTCTGAGGGCATCTCAAATGTAAAATAAAACTTACGATCTATTGAAATCGTATCTGCTAGGGTAGTTCCGTTTTCAGGATAAAAACCACGCATATTTCCGAAAGGGTCCATTATAAATACTCTAAATTTTGGATCTTTAATTTCTTTTTTGCCTTTATTCGTCACTTTAATTAGAAATTTTAAAGTGGACTCGTATCTAGCATTTGTTGGAGTATCAACATCAAGTTCCACATAATATAACGGAGACGTTATCATATTTGGAAGGATTTCAGGTGATTCTGGTGCTGTTAGCGTGTAAATTGAGTATTCCTCATCGTGAAAAGTGGGCCTAGGAATTGGGATATTCATTATTTGTATTATAATAGCTATTAATGCAATGCCCTGTACAATCACCCCCCATTTTACCCAATCGATCTTTTTCATTTTGTTATTCCCATTAAAACCTCGATAATCGCTCTACGTCATTACCAACAAAGCCACAGCGTTCTTCTTTAGAGCCTTCGCATGAGCGGCCGTCTTTAAAAGTATGGGAACTTACCTTAGAATCTCCTCTAGCGCCGCCCGAAGCTTCTCATAGGTCGCCTGGATGTGCTCGGGAATGACCCTCGTATCCGCGAAGACGGGCATGAAGTTGCAGTCGCCCGACCAGCGGGGAACGATGTGGAGGTGGATGTGGCTTGCGATCCCCGCCCCCGCGCACTCGCCCATGTTGATCCCGATGTTGAAGCCGTCGGGGTTCATCGTCTTCTTCAGGATCTCGACGGCGAGGTCGGCCAGTTCGAGGAACTCGGCCCTCTCCTCGGCGCTCCAGCCGGCGAGGGTCGAGGTGTGGCGGCGGGGGACGACCATCATGTGGCCGTTGTTGTAAGGGTAGGCGTTCATGATGATGAAGTGATGCCGACCCCGGTGAAGGATCAGGTTCTCGGCGTCCCGGTCCTCGGCGATCTTATCGCAGAAGATGCAGGATCCCGACTTGTCGGAGAGGATGTAGTCCATCCTCCAGGGTGCCCAGAGAGTCCTCAAGATCTATCCGCCTCCTTTCCCTCAAAGACGACCTTCCTTCCTGCCACCTTCGGCCTCCCCTCGATGAAGAGCTTCAGAGCCTCAGGGTAGGCCCTGCGCTCCGCCTCCTGGATCCTCGCCTTGAGGCTCTCGTGGGTGTCATCGTCCCTCACCTCCACCGGAACCTGGAGGATGATGGGGCCGTGGTCGACCTCCTCGTCCACCAGATGGATCGTCGTACCCGTCACCTTTACCCCGTAGTCGAGGGCCTGCTGGAAGGCGTCCATCCCCCGGAAGGCGGGGAGGAGGGCGGGGTGAATGTTGATCGTCCTGTTCTTGAAGTGGCGGACGAACTCGGGAGAGAGAATCCTCATGTACCCCGTGAGGACCACCAGATCGACCCCCGCCCGGTCCAGAAATTCGATGAGAAGGGCCTCGTGCTCGGCCCGGCTGAGGCCCGCGGGGTCGACGAAGTGGGCCTCGATCCCGGCATCGCGGGCTATCTTCAGGGCGCCCGCATCCCGCTGGTCCGCCAGGACGACTGCGACCTCCGCGGGAAGGTATCCCGAGCGAGAAGCCCGGATGATGTACCTCGCGTTCTCCCCTCGGCCCGAGGAGATGACCCCGATCCTGGTGGTCAATGCCAAACGCGCTCCGAAAGAGCTCGACTTCACTTCGAGAGGGTGATCTCGATGGCCGAGACGTTGGTCTCTCCACGATCGGTATTCAGGGTCTCGGTGGAGATCTGGATGTCCTTGACTTTGACGTCGCCCAAAAAGCGGCTTCTTGAGACCTCTGCAACGTCTACTGCTCTTGATATAGCGCGTCCTCTGGCCATGATCTTAACCTCTCCAGCGCCGCTGTTGAACTGGGTGACCACCGCCAGTACGTAGTTCATCACTGGTTTATTGCCGACGAATACCACATCATCTTCTGCCATGTACCATCACCACTTGGGAACTATCAGCACTGAGGTTGATGGTAGGGCTCGTTTACTACATAAAGTTAATGATTTGGTCAGAGATATCGCCCCCGGCCCGCGATCTCCTCCGCCCGGGCCAAAACCTCTCCCGCCCTGGAGTAGGTTCTGGAGTAACCCCTGGCGAAGGCATCGATCAGCTCGTCGGAACGGTCGTGGGTGCTCCTGAGGGTCTGAAAAAATACGTGGACGTCCACCCCCTGGGCCTCGATCCCCTGGTCGTGGAAGGCGAGGCCGAAGTCGATGAAGTATATCTTCTCCCCCCTCTGGATCATGTTGGAGGTGGTGAGGTCACCGTGAACGATCCCGCAAGCGTGGAGCTTTCCCGTCAGCTCCCCCACCCTCTCCGATAGATCGGGATCGATCACCTCCTTCAGCTTCGTCCCCTCCACGTGCTCCATGGTCAAGCTGAACCGGTCGACGTCCAGGACGATCGGGGTCGGTACCCCGCACCTCCGGGCCTCGGAGATTATCCGGGCCTCCATCACCGTCCTCTCCCGCCTGATCCTCTCGTCGAGGGCGGAAAGCCTGTACCCCTTCGGCAGCCTCACCTTCCTCACCCGGTTCCCGATCCTGGTTATCACCGCCTCCGCTCCCCTTCCGATCTCTTCATCCTCTGCTTCAGTCGGCGCTTCGGTCACTGCTTCGGTCGCTGCTTTAACTACCGTTTCATCTACCGTTTCATCCACCGCTTCACCCACCGCTTCATCCACCCTCAAAAGCCCTCGTCCGCCTCGACCAGGCCCAGATAGCCTGCCCTCATCACGTCGCCGCCCATGGTCGTCCCGGTGAGGATGTACGTCCTCTCCCCCGGCCCTTGCCGACGAGATCCGCCGCCCTCCGACCGCCGTCATCCTCGGCATCGCCATCCTGAGTTCGACCCGCCCCCTCTCTCGGGGAGGGATCTCCTGGGTCCCCGCTCCGGAGTCCAGCGCCAGGATGGCCGATGGAGGCGAGATCGACCTTTTCGGATAAAACCGTTGGGAGCGGTGAGAAGAGCTTTATCCCTTCAAAGCCAATAGCTGATCGTGAAGATCGAGGTCGTGGTCGTGAGCACCTCCCGGTTTGAGAGGTTCGGTCCTGCCAAAAGCCCCCAGGAGGCGGAAGACCTCTCCGGCCGGACTATCCTGGAGCGGCTAGCGGCCGCCGGCCGGAGCTTCAGCTACCGGCTCATCCCCGACGGGGTGGAGGCGGTGAGGGAGGCGATCCAGAGCTCGAAGGCCGATGTCGTGGTCCTCTGCGGCGGAACCGGCCTCGCCCCCAGGGATCTCACCATCGAGGCGGCAGAGCCCCTATTCGAGAAGACCATCCCCGGCTTCGGAGAGATCTTCAGAACCAAGAGCCTCGAAGAGGTGGGGACCAGGGCGATCCTCACCAGGGCCTCGGCGGGGATCGTGCGGGGCGTCCCCGTCTTCTGTCTGCCCGGCTCCCCCTCGGCGGCCCGGCTGGGGATCGATCTGATCCTCGCCGAGATCGATCACATCCTCCACCATATTTCAGAATGACAAAATTATAATACATTTTAAATTAGGGAGAAAGGGATGCAGTGATCCTTTTATAGAGGGAATCTCTCTAATAAGAACGGCGATCTGCCGCGGAGGTGACTTTCATGGAAACAGAGATTCCGGTGCGGGATATAATGGCCCGACCTGTGATCACCGTCGATTCCGAGGTTGATGTGGTGAAGGCTGCGAACAAGATGTTCTCCGCAAACGTGGGCAGCTTGATCGTGATTCACGACGACCAGCCGATGGGAATCATAACCGAGCGGGATCTGGTCGGGAAGATTGTGGCGAGGGCCGCAGACCCCAAAGAGGTGAAGGTGAGGGAGGTGATGTCCTCACCCCTGATCACCGTCCTTCCAGACGTCAGTCTGAGCGAGGCCGCCATAAAGATGCTCAAATCGGGGGTGAAGAGGCTCCCGGTGATATCGAGCGAGGGAAAGCTGATGGGAATAATCACCGATACCGACCTCGTCTCCGGGTCGGCCTCCATCGGCATGGGCGAGATCCTCAGCCACCTCATAGAGATGCACAGGGACAGCGTCCATTTCGAGGAGCAGAGGGAGATGATAAGGGGGATCTGCGAGAGGTGCGGCCAGATATCAGATTCTCTGGAATCGGTCAACGGCGAGCTACTCTGCTGGAGCTGCAGAGATGTGAATAGATGAAGGTTTTGAACAATCCGGACTTTGAACAGGAGGGCATAATATGAGAATTTCAGTTGGAGAGATCATGTCTAAGGACCCGGTCAGCGTCGAAGAAGGCGACTTCGTCACCCGGGCGCGGCAGCTGATACGCGACAACCAGCTGCGGGGCTTGCCGATAAAAGATGGCGAGGGGCTGGTGGCCGGGATCGTCACGGACCGGGATATGCTGAAGATATCGTCTACCCGGTCGAACGTCACCGTCTCCGGCTTCTCTGTAGAAGCTCCCCTGGTCACCCCGGAAACGGATCTCGAGGAGGCGGCAAGGCTCCTCTTATCGGTCAATTACGCCATACTTCCCGTGGTCCCCTCTCCCGACGACCGCCGCCTCCTGGGCGTGGTCAGCCCCATCGATATCTTCAAAAGGATCGATCCGGAGAAGCTGGCCGAAATATTGGTCAAAGAGGTGATGAGCAGAGAGATCGAGACCTGCACCCCCCAGGACTCGGTGACCAGGGTCTGGGACGGCATGCTCGACTCCGACTTCACCGGGATGCCCGTGGTCGACGAGAGAGGTAGACCCCTGGGGATGATTACCCGTTTCGACATAATAAGGACGGGCGGAGCCAGGATAGGCAAAGATACCAAGGACGTAATGAAAGTGGAGAGGCTGATGAAGACACCGTTATATAGCGTGAGTTCAGAGTCGAGCCTCCGCGACGCGGCGAAGATGATGCTGGACCGCGAGATCGGCAGGATCTCCGTGGTGGACGACGGGAAGCTCGTCGGGATCATCGACAGATATGACGTGATCAAAGCCATCTTTGGTGAGGGACAATGAAGAGACTTTCAGAGGATCGGAAGGATGCCAAGATAAGGATGCCGGGAGCGATGGATAGGGGACCGGTCTCGTTCGATTCCAGGGTTGCCAGGCGGGCAGGGGACGTTCTCACCATGGCCACCACTGAGGTGGTGACGGCACCTCCCACCACCACCATCATCGGCGCCGTCAAGATCATGACCTCTTACGGCTTCGGGAGGCTGCCGATCGCCGATGCGGGAACCCGGCGCCTCCTCGGCTTCGTCACCGGGGTCGACGTCGTCGACTTCCTCGGCGGCGGCATCAGACACAACCTCCTGAGGAAGAAGTACGAAGGAAAGATCCTCACGGCCATCAACGCCGACATCAGAGAGATCATGAGCCCGAGGCTCATATCCATCGGCGAGAAGGCCTCCGTCGAAGACGCCCTAAAGTTGATGTACGAGAAGAACGTGGGCGGTCTGCCCGTGGTGGATGAGGAGACCAGGATAAGGGCGCTGATCACCGAGCACGACTTCGCAAAGCTGGTGGCCGGGGTGAACACCGGAATCAAGGTCGAGGAGTTCATGAGCCCTACCGTGATCACCGCCAACGGTCAGATGTCCATCGAGAAGACCACCAAGATGATGGTCCAGCAGGGAGGCTTCCGAAAGCTCCCCGTGGTCCAGGACTCCATCCTGATCGGCATGGTCACCGCATCGGATATCATGAGATATTTGGGAAGCGGCGAGGCGTTCGGGAAGGTGGTGACCGGCGACATCGGGGAAGTCATGAGCCAGCCGATAAAGATCCTGGTCCGAAGGGACCTGGTGACCACGGAGAAGGATGCGGATCTGGGCTGGGCGGCGGAGACGATGATGGAGAAGGGCGTCGGCGCCCTGCCGGTCATGGATAACGGATCGCTTCTCGGCATCATCACCAAGAGAGATTTCATCAGGGCATTTGCGGAGGAGAAACGAGGGATCATACCATGAGCAAGGTAAAGGATTACATGCAGTCTCCCGTCTACGTCATCGACAAGGAAGAGCCCGTCCAGAGGGCGAGGAACCTGATGCTCAAGCACTACATCAGCAGGCTCCTGGTCATGGATGGAGACAAGCTGGCGGGGATTGTCACCAAACACGACATATCACACCGACTGAGCCAGGCCGCCCCCGAATGGCGGAGGCGCCCCATCAGCAAAGTTCCCGTAAAGCTGGTCATGACCGACCGGCCCATCACCATCTATCCCGGTGCCACCGTAGAACAGGCCGCAGAGATCATGGACGAGAACGGGATCGACGGCCTCCCCGTGGAGAGAGACGAGGGAGAGATCGTGGGGATCATAACCTCTCGAGACCTCATCTCCTACTTCGTAAAGAAGAATCCCGACTCCCTGGTGGGCGACCTCATGGCCCAGGGGGTCGTCAGCGTCCACCGACACCACACCATCGATCACGTCCTGGAGGAGATGGTGGAGAACGGGGTCGACCGGGTGGTGGTCTGCGAGGACAACGCCACCCCGGTGGGGGTGATAACCCACACCAACCTCGCCATCTCGGGGATCTCCGACTCAAAAGATGAGCTGAAGACCAAGAGCATCAAGATGGCCAGGAAGGAGAGCACCGCCGGGAGGAAGGAGTACAGGTACGTCAAGGATGTACCCCTGGTGGCAGAGGACGTCATGTCCTACCCCATCATCTTCACCAACCCTGGAGTAAAAGCCATAGACGCAGCCAAGATCCTCCTGGATAAAGAGATATGCGGCCTTCCGGTGGTGGACGATGAGAAGGTGGTGGGGTTCTTCTCGACCCGGGATATAACGACCGAAGTCGCGAGGTGGTCTTAACCATGATGATAAAGGAGATAATGTCTGCACCGACGACCATTGATAAATCGGAGAGGATCGGTCACGCTCTCGACGTCATGGAGAAGCGCGATCTTCGAAGGCTGCTGGTCACCAACGACGGCAAGCTCGGCGGCACCATCACCATGAGGCAGATCGCCAGGGTTCTGGGGACCAGGCAGAGGCTGGGGCTGCCCGCCTCCTCCCTCCACGTCGCCACCGCCACCTCGGACTCGGTGATCAAAGTGGACCCCGAGATGAAGATCGACGACGCCGTCCTGCTCCTGCAGAAGACCTCGGTCCTGGTGGTCATGGATGGAGATGAGATCCTGGGCTGGGTGAGGCCCAAGGACATGCTGAAGGCGATCCGGATGACCGGGCTTGCCGCCGACGCCATGCGCACGCCTCTCACCGCCAAGCCCAGCGACAGGCTGATCCACGTCCGTCGGGTGATGCTGGACCAGGACGTGGGAAGGCTTCCGGTGATGGAGAACGGAAAGCTGGTGGGGATCATATCCGAAAGAGACGTGGCGAAGTCCCTGCGGGCCTTCAGAGACCTGGTTCAGGGGGGCCAGCAGGACCCGCGGGTCAAAAACCTCCTCGTCTCGGACGTTATGAGCAGAGGGGTGAAGTCGATCTTCCTGGACACCACCCTTGAAGATGCCAGGAAGAAGATGCTGGAGCTGGACCTGGGCGGCATGCCGGTCCTAAACCAGAACAACGAGCTGGTGGGGATGCTGACCAGGAGGTGCTTCTTCGATTACCTGGTGAAATCTAAATGAACCTCGGGACCGTGGCGGCGGGGCTGGGAGTCTCAGCCGAGAGGATGGAGAGGATGCTCGGGCGGGTGGTCCGGGCGTCCGACTGGCCCCCGCCCCGTCTCCTCAGGTTCGACAAGGCGGTGTCGGGGATAGAAGCGGGGACGGTCGTCTTCGGCGGGGAGGAGATCGTCTTCGGCTACCCCAAGATCAGGCGCGCCATGATGCTCTCCCCCGCCATCAAGCGGCATTTTTCCAAGCGAGTTCTGGTTGAAGAGAAGATGAACGGCCACAACGTCAGGGTGGCCCGGGTGATGGACCAGACCGTCGCCCTCACCAGAGGCGGCTTCATCTGCCCCTACTCTTCGGAAGTTGCCAACGATCAGATCCCCCCCCAGATCTTCAGGGATCATCCGGAGATCGTCCTCTGCGGCGAGATGGTGGGGCCCAAAAACCCCTACGTCCCCAAGGAGGTCTATCCTGCAGAGTCCATGGACTTCTACCTCTTCGACTCTTCGAGGAAGGGTAAGAAGGACCTGGACGGCTCCCCGAAGACCCACGCCCTGGCCGAGGAGTACGACCTGCGGTCGGTCTCCCTCTTCGGGGAGTTCGGGGTGGAGGAGGCGGCCGAGGAGATAAGGGAGATCGTCCGGGATCTGGGATCAAGGGGCAGGGAGGGGGTGGTGATCAAAGACCCTGAAAACCTCGCCAGCCCCATCAAGTACACCAGCTCCGAGAGCAACTGCAGGGACCTGGAGTACGCCTTCCGCTACTACAACGACTACGGCCAGGACTTCTTTTTCTCCAGGGTGGTCAGGGAGGGGTTCCAGGCGGCGGAGTGGTCGGAGCAGGAGGGCGAGTTCGAAGAGAGGTGTCTTCGGCTGGGAAAGAGCATGCTCTCGTCCATGAGGGAGACGGTGGAGGCGAAGATCGCCGGAGATCAGATCGTCCAGGAGGTGGAGATATTGGTGAAAGACCTCCAGACGGCGACGGACTTCGAGGAGCACTTCCGGCGGATGGGGGTTCGGGCGATCTTCGATCCGCCCAGGGCCTGCCCCGGAGGCCATCTGGTAAGGATTAAAAGGCTCGTCCTGAGCACCAACGACAAGACCGAGTCGATCCTCCAGGGGCAGCTCTGGTAATCGGATGGATTATTAGGGAATGATTCTTAGGGTATCAGATCGAGAGTAAAGGTTGGTCACCATGAGCGAAAGCTGCGACATAGAGATGGAAGGACACCTTATAGATTCGCTCACGCTCACCAGGGCTCTGGACAAGATAATGAGCATGGGCGGCGAGTTTGAGATCAAGACCTTCCGGGTGGGAAAGAAGAAGCACGATACCAGCTACGCGAAGATCGCCATCTCGGGAGACGACGCCGATCATCTCGACCGGATCCTCCTCGCCCTCCACCCCCTCGGCGCCCGGGCTGTCGAGGCCGAGGACGTCCGCCTGGAGATAGCACCCCAGGACCGGGTCGTGCCCCGGGGCTTCTACTCCACCACCAACCACCTCACCCACGTCAGGCACCGGGGAGCCTGGCTGGAGGTTGAGGATATCCAGATGGACTGCCTGATCGTGGTTAAAGAGGATCGGGCGATATGCGTTCCCATCGGCCAGATCGAGAAGGGAGATGCGGTCGTGGTGGGGACCGCCGGGGTCAGGGTCGTGCCCCCCGAACGTCCCCGGGAGAAGACCTTCTTTGAGTTCATGTCCAACGAGGTATCCTCGGAGCGCCCCTCGGGGGAGATCGTGGGGCAGCTGGCCGAGGAGATCCTGGCCACCAAGAGGAGCGGAGGGAAGATCGCCGTGGTGGGCGGTCCCGGGATAATCCACACCGGCGCCGCGGAGGCCCTGGCCGAGCTGATCCGGGACGGCTACGTCGACGTGCTCCTGGCGGGAAACGCCCTCGCCGTCCACGACATCGAGCGGCAGCTCTTCGGGACGAGCCTGGGGATGGACCCTCACGGCAACCTCACCTCCGCGGGCCACCGAAACCACATCTACGCCATAAGCGAGGTGATCGCCAGCGGTTCCATCCGCCAAGCGGTGGAGGACGGAAAATTGAAGGGGGGGATCATGTACCAGTGCATCAGGCGGGGGATTCCCTTCGTTCTGGCGGGATCGATCCGCGACGACGGCCCCCTCCCCGACGTCGTCACCGACACCGTCGAGGCTCAGAAGGCGATGTTCGAGGCCCTCCGGGGGGTGGACATGGTGATCATGATGGCGACGATGCTCCACTCCATCGCCACCGGAAACCTCCTCCCCTCCCGGGTCAAGACGATCTGCGTGGACATCAACCCCTCCACGGTGACCAAGCTGATGGACCGGGGGACGGCCCAGGCCATCGGCCTAGTCACCGACATCGGGCTATTCCTGCCCCAGCTGACCGAAGAGGTGAAGAGGCTGGACGAGACGGCGCGGGCCTGAGGGCTCGCCGCCCTCGAAAACCGGATCGCAACGCTTAAATTGAGAACGGCCGCTATATGCCGGCTGGGTATGTGCCGCCGTGGCTTAGCCCGGTAAAGCGGCTGATTCGTAAGGCCGAAAAGAACGGCCCGATAGATCAGCAGGTCATGGGTTCGAATCCCATCGGCGGCTTCTCTTTTTTGTTTTCCCTAATTCATCTCTGTAGGAGGCGTCCTGCAACAGGCTTCCCCCCCCAGCTCTGGCCATCTCGCCTGCTCCGACTTTCTTCCCGCTTCCGACCATCTCGCCTGCTTTAACCTTCACCTCCTACGATGCCGGGGACAAATTATCCTCCCCTCAGAGGCGATGGCCGATATGGGAATTGGCGGGAAGCCTTCCGACGTTCTGTCAACTCCGCAATACTTTATATACCCTCAGTTTAAAAAGGGGGTTTCCGGAGAGACGTGATTATGGAGTCCACCATCAACATAGAGAACGTCGTCGCCTCGACAAAGCTCGCCGAGGAGTTCGATCTGATCAAGATCGAGTCGGAGCTGGAGGGCGCCGAATACAACAAAGAGAAGTTTCCGGGGCTCGTCTACAGGGTCAAAGCGCCGCGGGCGGCCTTTCTGATCTTCACCTCGGGAAAAGTGGTATGCACCGGCGCAAAGAACGTCGAGGACGTGAGGACGGTGATCACCAACATGGCCCAGACCCTGAAGTCGATCGGGTTTGAGGACGTCAACCTCAACCCCGAGATCCACGTCCAGAACATCGTCGCCAGCGCCGACCTCAAGACCGACCTCAACCTCAACGCCATCGCCCTCGGCCTGGGACTTGAGAACATCGAGTACGAGCCCGAGCAGTTCCCGGGGCTCGTCTATCGGATCAAGACTCCGAAGGTGGTGGTTCTGATATTCAGCTCCGGAAAGCTGGTGGTGACCGGAGGAAAGTCGCCCGAGGAGTGCGAGGAGGGCGTGAAGATCGTCCGGGTCCAGCTGGAGAACCTGGGGCTCCTCTGATCTCAGAGTTCGACCAATGCCATCGAATTGGGCAGGATCCGTCTCTCAATGGTCAGGTCGGATGGGCGGCTGCGGCTCGATGCCGAACCGCAAAATTATCTTGCCCGCACAAACGACGCCTTCCGACGTGTCATAAACCAGCGAGATCGTTCCGCCGTCACCGCGCGGTCTCGCTCGCCAGCTTTTCTACGATATCTTCCAGGCTCAGGCTCTCCTGAGAGCCCGTAGCCATGTTCCTCAGGGTGAACATCCCCTCTTCGACCTCTTTGGGGCCGATTATGACCGCGAAGCTCGCGCCGATGGTGCTCGCCTGCTTCAGCTGGGCTCCTAGCCCCCTGCCCATCACGTCCAGGACCACGGGGGCGGCGATGCCCTCGCGAAGGGCCCTGGCGGCCTCGATCGCCTCGGCCCGGACCTGAGGGACGAAGACCACGGCCAGGGGCGCGGGAGGCCTCTCCTGGAGGGTGACGATCTCCATGATCCGGTCAAACCCGATCCCAAAGCCGGTGGACCTGGTCTCCTGTCCTCCCAGAAGCCCCGCGAGCTGGTAGGTCCCGCCGCCGCAGATCTGGTTCTGGGCTCCGAGGCCCGAGGCGTAGATCTCAAAGACGGTTCCGGTGTAGTACTCCAGGCCCCGGACGATCTCGAAGTCCACCGTCGCCTCCACTCCGTATGCATCCAGAAGGTCCACCAGCTCCGAAAAATGAGCCAGATCCAGGTCCGAGGGGGCGGCCCGGTCCGACCTCGCTGCCCGATCCCCGGCAATGCCGGCGGATGCGACCTCCGAGGAAGCCCCCCTCTCTTGGGATGGCATCTCGCCCGGCTCGCCGGCCAGGTCCTGGGCCAATTCCATCGCCCGGTCCAGGGCCCGCCTCCCCTTGAGGTCGATCAGCTCGGCCAGGCCCAGATGGTCCGCCCCGATCTCCTGGAGCTTCTCGGCCAGGAGGTCTCGCTCCTTTTTGTCGATGAACCTCATCACCGCCGGCCTCTCGGCGGCGGGGATCATCCTCATCATCGCCCTCACCAGTCCCAGGTAGCCCAGGTGGAGGTCGCCGGATACCCCGACGCTCTCGATCAGCTTCGATGCCAGGGCGATAACCTCCGCCTCGGCGTCGGGCCGGTCGCTTCCAACCAGCTCCGCCCCCAGCTGCCAGAACTCTCTAAACCGACCGCGCTGAGGCCGCTCGTACCGGAAGCAGTTTCCGAAGTAGTGGAACCGGAGGGGCTTTGGGGCGGTCTGAAGCTCGTTCACGTACATCCTCATCACCGGGGCGGTCAGCTCCGGCCGGAGCGCCAGGTCCCGGCCGCCCTTGTCCTTGAAGGCGTAGATCTCCTCGATGATCGAGGGGCCAGACTTGGCGGTGAAGAGCTCCAGATGCTCGAAGGTGGGGGTCGATATCTCCTGGTAGCCCCAGCGCTCCAAGATCCCCTCCATCCGCCTCCTCGCGGCCCCCCTCCTGAAGGAGTCCGCCGGGAGGAAGTCCCGGGTCCCTCTCGGTCTTTGGATCGTCATTCTACCATCGCCACGCCATAGCCCCCCTTATAGCTTTTGGGAGCCGAAAGGGAAAGGCCACCACCGAAAGGGGGGCCAATACTTTCGCCCCGCGAGCCTCGACCTTTTGTAGGACCAAGGAGAAGGTATGGTTGGAAGGACGCCACCTCCAGGGTTGCGGCCTCCCATTGCTATGAGATGATAGAGGCCGGGAGAGGCCCCCCAACAAATCCCCCTTCATTCACCTCTCCCGGAAAACTCCCTTTTTCCTTTTAGAGAAGGCTTGACCGAATGGCCAGCATTCAATTGAGGAGCTTTTTTTTTCGTCTCCAACCTTTCAAAAAATCCCATTTCAAGCTGGCATTACTTCCGCCCCGCGCCAAGAACTGCGATATAAAATGACCGGGCTTATGGTCCCCTGCTCGATTTCCCGCCGGAGATGGCGCCTGCGGGGCGCATCCTCCAGGAGTGGATAGGATAGGTGAGAGGTGATGGTAGCCATAGAGATCGACCAGGGGTCCCTGATGATCGCCGCAGCGGGAGCTATGACCAGCGCCCTTCTCACCCTGATCTTCAGCTACCTGGCCTTCCGGGTGAGCATCGAGTCGAGGCTGAAGGATCTGGAGCACCAGGCTGAAAGCCTCATGGATCTGGATGAGGCCTTCCTCACCCTGGATGAGAGGATGAGGGATCTGGAGGAGGCGTTAGGCGCCCAGGAAGAGAGGATAGGAGGCCTTGAGATGGTGACCGGCGGACCCGAGGCGCACTCCGATGAGAAGTCGCCCGGCGGCGAATGGCGGAACCAGATATGAAAGCCGTGGCCGAATCAGATTGCTGATTCAAAAAGAGATTAAAAAAGACATCAGCGGCACTGCGGTTCAGTGCTCGCTTTCGCCCTCTACTGCATCCTCGGCTTCGGCTGTGACCTCTTCAACCTCTTCAGTCGCCGTCTCCTCGGCGGCGGCCATGGTCTCCTCGACCTCTTCAGCTGCCGTATCCTCGGCCGCCGGCTCCTCAGCAGCCATCTCTTCGACCGCAGGCTCTTCAGCTGCCATATCCTCAGCCGCCGGCTCCTCAGCAGCCATCTCCTCTTCGCTCACTGCAGCCTCTTCATGCGATTCCTCTGCCTCTGCACCCTCATCTGCCTCCTCCTGACAGCCGCAGGCGAAGGCCGCGGCCAGGACGAGAAGCAATGCCAAAACCCAGCTGTGCTTGAACATGGCAGCAAGATGGGCGAAGGATGTTAAAAGGGTTTCGAGAGAACTGGATCATCAGGGGAAAAATAGCGGAAAAATCGCCGGATGGTCGGGATGGTGAAATGGAGAGGGATGATGGATCTTCAAACTTTAGCTTGATCGGGAAAGAATTCGGATCATATCCAAAATTTTGAAAGTCCTGATATTCAGCCTGATCGATCGCCCGACTTCGCCCCTGGTCTCCCCTCCGCGAGGGCGATCGCCTCCTCGGGGCTCTCGGCCTTCAGCATCCCCTCGACGTTCCAGTCGCCGAGATCGATCACCAGTTTATCCATCTTCAGGGCCAGGGCGATCTCAGAGAGGGTGCCGTAGAGGCCGGGCAGCGCGATCACCACGTCGGCGCTGCGGACCACGATGGCGTTTCTTCCATGCCCCATCCCGGTGCCGATGGCCACCGAGACGAAGGGATTCTTCGCCTCCTTCTCTCCGGGGAGGATTCCCACGGTCACGCCCCCCGCCTCCTTCGCTCCCTGCGAGGCGGCCTCCATCACTCCGCCCAGACCGCCGGTGATCAGGACGTGCCCCCGCTCCGCGATCTTCCGGCCCAGCTCTCGGGCGATAATGCACCTCTTCTCCTCGTAATCCCCTGCTCCTACCACTGCCACCTGCAGAAAAATTCCTCCACGCGAGGCTATTATTAGCCCTTGGGGAACTTATTATTTGTGACCGCCTTCTCCAGGCTCCGGCCCGAGATCCGGGGGATGCTCGCTCGCCAGGGGATAGCGGAGCCGACTCCCCCCCAGGAGAGGGCCATCCCCCGGATCCTGGGGGGAGAGCACCTCCTCCTCATAGCCCCCACCGGAACCGGCAAGACCGAAGCCGCAGCCCTGCCCGTATTCCACAAGATCCTCCGGGATAAAGCCCGGCCCCGGGGGAGGGCGACGGGAAGAGGGGAAAAGAGAGATGTTGGGGCCGAGGTCGGAGGCGAAATAAAGAGCTGGAGGGGAGGCGGGAAGGAAATAGAGGTTCGTAGGGTGAGGAGTGATGGAAGGGGGCTCCGGAGCGAAGGAGAGGAGGTGGAGGACGCGGTCGGCCGGATCTCCGCCGTCTACGTCACCCCGCTTCGGGCCCTCAACCGGGACATGCTCCTCCGCCTCAAGAGCTGGGGCCAGGAGCTGGGGATCTCCGTCGCCGTCCGCCACGGAGATACCACCCAGGCTGAGAGGCGGGCCCAGTCCCTGCGGCCTCCCGACCTCCTCATCACCACCCCCGAGACCCTCCAGGTGATGCTGACCGGAAAACGGCTCCGCAAAGCCCTCCGGGGCGTCGGCACCGTGGTCATCGACGAGGTCCACGAGCTGGCCGCCTCAAAGCGGGGGTCTCAGCTGGCCGTGGTTCTGGAGAGGATGGTGGAGGTGGCCGGAGAGTTTCAGCGGGTGGGCCTCTCGGCCACCGTGGGGTCGCCTGAGGCGGTGGCCGAGTTTCTCGTCGGACCGAGAAGAATCTGCAGGATCGTCGAGACGGAGGTGGAGCGGCAGGCGAGGTTCCGGGTCATCTCGCCCCAGCCCAGGGGCGGCGACTACGCCCTGGCAAAGGAGCTGGAGTGCGACCCCGCCCTCGCAGCCCATATTCGGACGATCAGAGAGGCGGTGGAGAGGGAGAGGTGTCTGATCTTCGTCAACACCCGCCAGGCCGCCGAGGTCCTGGGGTCGAGCTTTCGGATTTTGGGCGAGAGGATCGGGATCCATCACGGTAGCCTCTCCAAAGAGGCGAGGATCGAGGCGGAGGAGGCCTTCAAGGAAGGGCGCCTAAGGGGGCTGGTCTGCACCTCCTCCATGGAGCTGGGGATCGATATCGGGGACGTCGACCACGTCATCCAGTACAGCTCGCCCAGGGAGGTCTCCCGCCTCGTCCAGCGGGTGGGCAGAGCCGGACATCGGATGGGGAGAACCTCATCGGGGACGATCATCGCCACCGGCCCCGACGACGTCGCTGAGGCCGCGGCGATCGCCAGGCTGGCGAACTCTGGCCAGCTGGAGGAGACGAAGATCCACCAGAAGCCGAAGGATGTCCTGGCAAACCAGCTGGTGGGGCTGGCCCTGGACTTCGGCGAGATCACGCTGAAAAGGTGCTTTGAGATAGCGAAGAGGTCCTCGCCCTTCCGGGACCTCTCCTTCGCCGAGATGGAAGAGGTGGCCGCCGAGATCACCGACCACCGGCTGGTCTCCTTCGAGGACGGGGTCCTCCGGAGAAGGCGAAAGTCTTGGCAGTACTACTACCAGAACCTATCCATGATCCCCGACGAGAAGAGGTACAGGGTCTTCGACGTGGTGGGAAGAAAGCCCGTGGGCACCCTGGACGAGGCCTTCGTGGTCAACTTCGCCGAGCCTGGGGCCACCTTCGTCTCCCGGGGCGAGATGTGGGAGATGGTGGAGATATCCGACGAGGAGGCGGAGATCAGAGTTGCACCCATCCAGAGGGGCGGCGAGATCCCCTCCTGGTCGGGGGAGGAGATCCCCGTCCCCTGGGGGGTGGCCC
>DAINAQ010000004.1:0-33000 GCA_036733325.1 Methanothrix sp. | reverse complement strand
TCGACCTCGCCCTGGAGCTGGGGATCGAGAGGTTTGCCGCCTACAACAGAATCGATGGAGGGTTGGAGATGGTATCCGTCATGGCGGAGGGAGACGACGACCAGATCGCCGCGTTCCGAGAGCTGATCGCCTCGAAGAGGCCAAAAGACGCCAGAGTATCCGATGTTACAATCGAAGACTATGATGGCAGGATCGTCTCCACGACGGACTTCATGCACATCATCCAGGTCCAGCAGCTCAACAAGGGCATACCCGCCATCTTGCGAATCCAAACGACCCAAGAAAAGATGCTGGAAAAGCAGTGCATGATGCTCGATAAGCAAGACCAGATGCTCGATAAGCAAGACACTACAATATCTATCCTCAAAAATATCAAAGAGGACACCTCCGAGATAGGTGCCATAAAGGAAGAGGTCTCAACTGCTCGATATGAGGCACGCCGCGAGAGAGAAGAGATCATATCAACCCTCAAAAGCGGCAGCCTGGAGGAGAAATATGAGCAGCTCAGCCGGGAGATCGCCGAGATTAAGGCCGCCATCTCAGAGATTAAGGGCAATGGTTAGCTTGAGCTCGACGGTCGGAGGCGGCGCCATCCCGGCGGGCAGAGGGCGTCCGTGAGCAAGATGCGGGCCCAGGATAAGAAAAGATAGATAGTGATGTCCGGGCGCGAGATCGATCGACAATCGGATTTCTCTCGCCTCTCCCTCTGCATGCCTCTCAAACACCGGGTCACACACCTCGCGGGCGGCGATCTCCGCAAATCCGATCCTGAAGTGATCGGGCGCCCCCCTCCCCGGGGCGCCCACAAAATTGAATCCTTCAAACCCGAACGACTCAGAGCACCGTCACGCTCTTGGCCAGGTTCCGGGGCTTGTCGGGATCGAGCTTCTTCTGGACTGCAAGCTCGTAAGCCAGCACCTGCATCGGTATCGCCTGGATCACGGGGTTCAGGTCGCCACAGTCGGGAACCTTGATCCACCGATCGAAGACGGGATTGTTCCAGTCGGAGACTCCGATCACCATCCCGCCCCGGGCCTTCACCTCCTGAGCGTTGGATACGATCCTATCCTCGTTATCCCGGGATACGAAGACGAAGACGGGGGTGCCTTCCTCGATCAGGGCGAGTGGCCCGTGCTTCAGCTCGCCGCCGGCGAAGGCCTCAGTGTGGATGTAAGATACCTCCTTCACCTTGAGCGCAGCCTCGAGAGCAGTGGTGTACTGCAATCCCCGGCCGATCATGTATATGTGGTCCTTTCCCGTCAGGTCCCGGGCCAGCGCCTTCAGATGATCCCTCATCGACCTCGAGGTCAGGTTGTATACGTCCATGTAAAGGTCCTTCACCTTCCGGGCACATGACTCCTGATCGCCGTTTAAAGCGCAAGCTAAAAGCCCCATCATCACGACCTGGGATGTATAGGTCTTCGTCGAAAGAACGCATATCTCGGGTCCCGAGTTCATCAGCAGGAGCTCGTCGGCCTCCCTGGAGAGAGAAGATCCCATGACGTTGGTTATGGAGACGACCCTGCTCCCCCGCCTCTTGGCGGCCCGGACCGCCTCCAGAACGTCTGCGGTCTCCCCGGACTGGGATACGGCGAAGACCAGGGTCTTCTCGGTCAAAAAGTGATCGTAGTTTTCAAACTCCGAAGCCAAAACCACGTTTACGTGAAGCTTAGCCACCTTCGAGAAGAGGTAGCTTCCGGTGAGACAGGCGTGATAGCTCGACCCGCAGGCGATGAAGAATACCCCAAACCCGGACCTCACCATCTCGGCTATCCTCTCGACTACCGCCATATCCTGGACGCAGGCCCTCTGGATCGTCTCGGCCTGCTCTGTGATCTCCTTGAGCATGAAATGGTCGAAGCTACCCTTCTTCGCCTCCTCGAGGTCCCATCCCACGGTGCTCACCGGCCGGCTGACCTCGTCCCGATCGAGGTTGGAGAACTTGACCCCGCTCTTATCCGCCACCACCAGGTCTCCGTTCTCGAGGTAGACGACGTCCTTGGTCCAGTCGAGGAAGGGTGCGACGTCAGAGGCGAAGAACGTCCCGTGATCAGATAATCCCACCACCAGGGGCGAATCCTTCCGGGCGGCCACGATCTTCTCCTCGTCCTGGTGGACGGCCAGGACCGCAAAACTTCCCCTGAGCTCCTTGAATGCTTCGACGCAGGCATTCTCAAATGAGGACCCGTTCCGGGACGACGCAGTATCTGGCATGGAGCCTATGCTGGTGAGATCGTCCTCGATGAGGTGAGCTATCACCTCAGAATCGGTGTCGCTTGAGAACCGATGCCCCCTTTCAATCAGCCTCGTCTTCAGCTCGAGATAATTCTCGATGATCCCGTTATGGATTATGGCGATCTCGCCATTGCAGTCGGTGTGAGGATGAGAGTTCTCGGCGGTGACCGCCCCATGGGTCGCCCACCTGGTATGGCCGATCCCCACATTCCCCTCAGCCTCTTCCAGCCGGAGCCTCACTTCCATGTCGTCGATCTTGCCCACACCTTTCCTGATCTCAACCCGGCTCGAGACGGTCGCGATCCCCACGGAATCGTAACCCCGGTACTCGAGGTTCTTCAGCCCTCTAGAGAGTATAGGCGAGGCCTTTTCGGACCCGATATACCCAAATATCCCGCACATTCCATCCCATCTCCAAGAAATCCCCGTGGGCTATTTATACAATAAATAATTTTTTCTTTATAAGATCATATCCTCGCCCTCCAGGCCTCCTATCATCGATCATCAAATCAGCGCTGGGGGCGTCCAATTATAACTAGAAGAACCTCCGCAACGCCCAGTCGGGGATCCTGGCGTACTTCTGAACAATTTTGACGAAAAGCTCTTCTTGCTGGTGGCGATCCATGCCGTAGACATCATCTATTTCGTATTTTTTCATATCAAGAGCCATCAGCCGGATCTGGGCCTGGGCCAGCTTGAAATCCTCCTTCAGAGAGGTGATGATGTTTACGTAAAAACCGACGCTTCTTGGCTTCTCTGAAGAGAGGTTCTTTACGAGACCGCATTCGGTGCAGAATGGATGGGGTTTGAGGCCGCATTCGCGCCCCTCATAATAATGGGTCATCCAGACCTTCTCTTTGGTCCCGCAGCTTACGTGATCACATTGACCTGTCAGGAAAATCCCTCCCAAATCAGTCGACCTATTTCTAACAGATATTGACTCTGAAGTAGAATGGCCAATGATATTTAAAATGATCGATCTTTTAAAGAAAAAAACATTAGGAAAATATGATTTATGATAAAAGCAAAGTGATATTGAATTAGAACATCACTAGCAAAAGATAGCATGGGACTGAAGACATATTTATATAAATATCAATAAGAATTAATAACCAATAATACTTGCCGACTGGGTTAGGGTCCGCATAGTAGATAAGGACTCCGGCCTTTGAGCAGATTACAGAACTCGGACGGCCTCTCCCTCCCTCCTGAAGCCTGATCACACCTCATTGAAGTCGCTTACCCGATCGACGATGTAAAGGACGATGTGCTTCAAAGATAGGTCTACGCTGGTCCTCCTTTCGATGGCTGGGTATTCCTTTTGGACTTCGGTGCCATCTGGTAGCACCGCCACCACGGCGACGGTCAGTTTCAAATCATATAGTCCGCTCTTGAGCGGCGTTACATCCCAGGACCATCGCCCTATACTATCGGACTCGGCATCAAGATCCAGAGGGATGATCCGGAAGTTCTCCCCTTCGAGGTCAGACCTCAATGACGCGTTGAGCTTCGCAATCTCCAGTTCCGGCACCCCACGACCTCTGAGCTTTGAAAGCAGCTCCTCCTGGAAGCCCTTTGCGATGGCCGCATCAACCGTCTCAGAGACGCCGACGGTCATATCCTTCGGCGAGTAGAATGATATCGTCCCGAGTTCGAGACCTTCAAGCTCCGCCTCCACCATCTCCGTCAAGTTGAGCTCCGCTTCTGGCTCAGCGGTCTCCTCCCCCATAATCTTGCGGAAAGACTCGATGATCTCGTATTTCCACCAACCTCCTGAACTGCCGCCTCTTATCGGAGATTCGGTGCCATTTATTGATCCCACGACTCCAGTATCATTGTCGATAGGTTCTATGGCCATTCCATCGAGGGGAGCCTCCACCGGGGACTGGGCTGAAACCTCCTCTTCGGAGACATCGGCAGGAGCCTCGTCGATCGGCTCCGCCTCTAAACCGGACTCTTCATGGGGCCTAGAGACGGGGTTTTCTTCAAAATAGGTTTCAGCTGGGGATATCATCGATTCCGGTTCTGGCTCGGTTGGTGTTGCAGTCAACTTTTCTGAGGCTTGGATCGGGGTATCTGATCCATCGTCCTCGAAGTCGGAGGCTTCAACTTCTTCTTGGATCAGCTCGCCGATATCAATCTCGTCTTCGGCGGCTTGACCCTCACGATCGAGATCGAATATCGGAGCCTCCATATCTGAAGCCGTATCGTTTCTGGCTCTGTCATTGGATCCGATATAGTCGTAGGTCTCGACCGGCATGGATTCTGCAGTTTGTTCTCCCTCTCCAGAAGGCTCTCCCACGATATCTGCGAGATCTCGGGTTGAATCATCGGAAGGAGGTTCATCGTCGTGGCCGTTTTCGGTCAGCTCGTTATCAAGAAACACGTTTTCTTCGGAATTTATCAGCTCCAAGCCCTGATAGTTGCCGCTGATGAGGTTGTCCACGACGGTATTGTTATCCGAAGATTCGAGGACGATTCCAGACCATCGGTTATCTTTGACGGCGTTCCCAGAGATGACGTTCTTTGAGGAGTCCTTGAGATATATGCCGCGCCAGCTGTCCTGGACCAGGTTGTTCTCAAGGACGTTGCCGCCAGAAGAACGGATAGCTATACCGGTCCAGCTGTCGCGAACGTCGTTGCCGATAATCACGTTATTGCTGGATTGGATGTCGATCCCGATCCTCGCGTTAATAACTACAAGATCCTGGATCGTGACTCGGTCGGAGTCTATTGATATGCCAGACCCGTCGCCACCAGCGTCTATTGCGGGCTTTAAGCCTCCCCTTTCCTCGCCTTTGAGGGTGAGCTGCTTGTTGACCACCAGGTTCTCTTTGTATACGCCGCTTTGAATCGAGATGACGTCCCCTTCGTCAGCGGCATCCATCGCGGATTGGATCATTTCGCCAGGAAGGACCGAGATCGTGGCTCCTGAACCGATCGCTCCGGAAGAGAGGATCGCGACGAAACCCAGAATGACAGGCACGATCGGACGTTCAATTCGGGTCAATTCGATCACCGCCCCATCCAGCCAAGAAATTTCGAGGCCGTTCGGCGTATTCGGCCTGGATTTATCCCACCCAATTTTTCGCGAGAATCGGCTGCAACAGATCTACAGCGAGACGACTCATCATCCAATGCTCGGAGGAGATGATCCGTGGCTTTCGGGTCTCTGATCTCGCCGAGAGCCCAAAGAGCACCGACTCGGACCGTTGGATCCTCATCATCAAGAACCTTTATCAGCGAATCTATCGCCCTGGGGTCCCCGATCTCACCGAGGGCCTGAGCCGCGGCGGACCTGACCCGCCAGCTCTCGTCTTCCAGAGCCTGGATGAGGGGACTCGTCGCCCTGGGATCGCCCTTGCTCCCAAGACCCCAGGCAGCACACCTTCGAACGCTTTTATCCTCGTCCAACAGAGCTTCGACCATGAGATCCACGGCTCGTTCGTCTCCATTCTCTCCGAGCTCCCAGGCGGCTTTCGACCGCACCCTGGGGTCTTTATCCTTGAGAGCATCGATCAGAATCTCAATCAGGATTGGGCTGTCTGCACCTCCGAGGAGACTTCTTCTGTCGTTGGGATCTGGATATCTATCCTCTCTAATCCAAGCCTCTCCACTTTCGCCCATAACCATCGTTCCTATTGATTGAAGCTTCAAGTAATTTACCCCGTAAGCAGTCTTCGGGGTAAATCAGCAGGATGCCCAAGATTTCAATCTTGGAAGGCGGGAAGAATATTGCTGATCTTGAGGCTGCTGTAAATAGCCCAGCAGGTATGGCATTTTTCTGCTTAGATTCCAGAGCTACGGAAAGTCCCTCTCCTTAGGGTATAGGGTGGTTCTTCCTCTCGACCAAAGGGAGGGCGGCACCCTCTGCAATAACCGCTGCATCGCTAGCAGACGATCATGCCGAAAGAAAGCCACGATCCAGAAAACTATTCGTCACGGAATTCCTCCCACCGGGAGCCAGCTACCGCGGATCCTCCCTCCGGGCAGATCGATATGTTGCCTTATTGTCGAAAGCCTCCATGAGGCGAGGTGTCAGGGCTTGCCAGGACGATCAAAGGTTATGCCTCCCCCTTCGGCCAAAAAAGAGGTATATCTCTGTCCTTAAGCTGCCTTGATCTCGGAGATGTTCTCCTTGATTTCGGTGACCTCCCGGCTCAGCAGCTCGTACTTCTTTTCGAGATCTTCGAGGGTCGTCTGCCTTGCCAGGGTGGATACGTCATTTTTGATGGAGGATACATCCTTTCTGATGATGGAAGTGTCTTCTCTAACGCCTTCCAGAACGGTCAGGGTTTTTTCCTGCTTGCTGATCATTATATCCTGCTTGCTGATCATTACGTCCTGCTTCTTATCTATGCTTATAATGGCGGGTATGGCTTTATTTATCTGTTCAAACTGCAGGAACTGCATGAAGACCACAGCTTCGGTGACCTCTCCTTCAAACTCCTTCACCTCTATTTTATCGACTTGAGCGTGGAGAGGAGATGCAGATTTTACGAAGTCGACGTACCGATCGATTTTATCTTCAGCTCCACCGACCCGAACCACGACGCTCTCGCCGACGTTGAATGCGAAGACCTTTCCAATCCCCATGGTCATGGCGTTAACCAAAAGGAACGCTCTGTAGCCCACTTCAACGACTTTGGTGCCTCTTATTATGATCTCGATCGTCCTCATTCTGAATCTCCTTTTATCTTATCAGTATTTTATCTTTGGGGGGCGAGAGGCGCTTCCCGGAAGCACCCCCCTCAATATGGCTTGACAAAAGATCCAAGAGCTTGTCCACATTGCTGGCGAGAAAAACCATGATCCGGAAAACTATTAGTACCTTGAAATAGACCAGAAATACCGTGGCTCAGAAAAGGCCCTTTCACGTGATGATCATCCCGACCTTGGGCTGCCCCTCCAGCTGCAGCTACTGCTGGAGTTCCGACGAGAGCTCCCCCATCATGACCATGGAGACGGTGAAAGAGATCGTCGAGTGGCTGAAGGAGTTCCGGGACGACCCCGTCACCTTCACCTTCCACGGCGGCGAGCCCCTCCTGGCCGGGGCCGACTTTTATCGCCAGGCTCTGGCCCTGATCACCGAAGGCCTTCGGCCGGGAAAGATCGCCTTCGCCCTCCAGACCAACCTCTGGAAGATGACCCCGGAGCTGGCCGAGGTCCTGGCGGAGTACCGGATCCCCCTCGGTTCAAGCCTCGACGGCCCCAGGGAGCTGAACGACCTCCAGAGGTCCGAGGGCTACTTCGACAGGACCATGGCCGGCTACAAGGTCGCCAAAGACCACGGCCTCTCCGTCCAGTTCATCTGCACCTTCACCTCCTACTCCATCGACTTCAAGGAGGAGATATTCAACTTCTTCTTGGAGAACGGCCTCACCCTCAAGCTCCATCCCGCCCTCCCCTCTCTGAAGAGCGACAACCCCGACAGGTGGGCCCTGGCCCCCGAGAGGTACGGCGACCTCCTGGTCTACCTCCTGGACAAGTACCTGGAGAACATGGACAAAATCGAGATCAGAAACATCAACGACCTCTGTCGATGCGTCTTCACCGGTCGGGGGACGGTCTGCACCTACGTCGACTGCATGGAGGACACCTTCGCCGTGGGCCCCGACGGGAGCATCTACCCCTGCTACCGGTTCGTGGGGATGCCGGAGTGGGTGATGGGCCAGGTCAGCGACCGCCCCAGCCAGGAAGCCCTCAAAGGATCTGAGGCCGGAAAGAGGATGCTGGAGTTCAAAGAGCGGGTGGACGAGGTCTGCAAAGGCTGCCGCCACCTCCGATACTGTCGGGGCGGATGCCCCTACAACGCCATAGCCCCCTCCGGCGGCGAGCTCCTGGGCGTCGATCCCCACTGCGTCGCCTACAAGAGGATCTTCGACGAGATCACCGGCCGGTTCGAAAAGGAGATCTTCGGCTCCCTCGGCGCCTGCATGCCGACCCCCCCGTCGGCCTCTGGCCAGGGCGGAAAGCCGGGGATGACGGCGCTGATCCAGAAGATAATATCGGGCTGATCGATCACCGCCCGGTAAGGTCGCGTCCCATTTTTGCCATCTTGATCACCGACCTTTCTCCGAATCCACCATCCTCAGGTCAGATCCCTTCCCCAGGTCTGATCTCTCGCTTAGATCATCCCTTTATCAAGCCCTGCTTCCTCAACCGGTTTCAGAGTATGGTCAGGATGGCGATGATCTCCAGGAAGTATATCGCCACCAGCATGCTCCCTTCAAACCTGGTGATCCGATTTCCCAGGACCATGAACCCCAGGAGGAGGCTGATCAGCACCACCACGGGGAGGGTGACGGAGACGAAGGCCTGGTCGACGGCCAGCTCCCCCACCAGGGACGCCGATCCCAGGATGATCAGGGCGTTGAAGGCGTTGGCCCCCAGGACGTCTCCCATGGCGATGTCGCCCCGGCCGTTCTTGGCGGCGACGATGGCGGTGCTGATCTCGGGTAGCGACGTCCCCACCGCGAGGAGGATCACCGCCACCACCGCCTCCGATAAACCCAGAGTGGCGGAGATCGTGCGGATCGCCTCGATCATATAGTTCGCGCCCACCGAGAGGAGAATGATCCCCAAAAAGAAGAGCCCCAGGTATCGAGGGACGAGCTTCTCGCCCCCCTTCGCCTCCCCCTTGCGGTGCTCCGAGACCTCATGACGGATGAAGGAGAGGTAGATGGCGATGAGAAAAAGGCCCTCGATCCAGGTTATCCTGTAGTCAAGAAAGACCACGTACACCGCCAGCATGGAGGCGAGGAGGAAGGAGAGGTCCGTCTCCAGGATCTTCCGGTCGATGTAAATCCCGTAGAACATCGCCGCCGCCCCCAGGGCGAGGCCGGTGTTGGCCAAAATCGATCCCAGGGCGTTTCCGGCGGCGATCTCGGGCCTCCCCCCGTCCACGAGCATGGCCACGATGGAGGTCGAGAACTCCGGGAGGGCCGTCCCGAAGGCGACCACGGTGGCCCCGATGACGAACTCCGATACCCCCAGCACCTTGGCGAAGTGGACCGCGCTGTCGGTGATCGACTTCGCCCCGTAGTAGAGGGCGACCAGGCTCACGGCGAAGGTCAAAAACTCCAGCAATAAACCAGCCTCTGGAGGGTCGTTGTTGGTCCTCATTAATTAATCAATCCATCTTCCACGCTACCGGCCAAGGCGGAAGGTCAGAATACAGGATGCAGATGCCGAGAGGATGCGCGTGACAGGACGGGATGAAAAGACGAGGATGATCAGGGCTAGCGGGTTCTCGCCCCCGGCCGTCGGCGAAAGCGGGGAAAATAAGATATATGGTCTCGAATAGGTATTTTAATGAGAAGATACAAAGGATTTCCCGATCAGAGACCGACCAGGGGGTTCTCGGGGGCGAACGCACCCCGAGATTTTCGAGCCGGGAGATTTATTAATTCTCCCGAGCTGAATCGGAGTAGCAACGGGTGGTCGAGGTTTGTACATCAAGGAGATAGAGCTCAGGAACTTCAAGTCCTTCGGCAGAAAGGTAGTGATACCCCTCAAAAACGACTTCGTCGCCATCACCGGCCCCAATGGGAGCGGCAAGTCCAACGTGGTGGACGCTCTTTTATTCGCCCTCTCCCTCTCCTCCAGCAGGGCTATGAGGGCCGAGAGGCTCCCCGACCTCATCTACCGGGGCGACAACGGCAAAAACCCCGACTTCGCCCAGGTGACCGTCAAGTTCGACAACTCCGAGAGGACCGTTCCGGTGAAAGAAGACGTGGTGGAGATATCACGGAAGGTCAGGCTTACCAAAAACAAGTACCAGAGCATCTACTATTTTAACGGCAACCCCTGCACCCAGACGGAGATCCACGACCATCTCTCTCGGGCCGGGATCACTCCCGAGGGGTACAACGTGGTGATGCAGGGGGATGTCACCAGGATCATCGAGATGTCGCCCCTTGAGAGAAGGAGGATCATCGACGAGATCGCCGGCGTCGCCGAGTTCGACGAGAAGAAGAAGAAGGCCCTCGAGGAGCTGGAGGTGGTGAGGGAGAGGATCGACCGGGGCGACGTGATCCTGGAGGAGGTCGAGTCCCAGCTCTCGCGGCTCTCCGAAGAGAGGGACAGGGCCCTCGCCTACCAGGCCCAGAGGGAGGAGAAACGCCGCCAGGAGGCGTTCTTGCTCCTGGCGAAGCTGAAAGAGGCAGAGCTCGAGCTCGCAGATCTGGAGAGGGAGGGGGAGGGGCTCCGGACCAGAGAGGAGGAGCTTGCAGGAAGCCTCGACCGGGAGAGGGCGGAGCTCTCTCTTTTGGAAGGGGAATTGAAGAAGCTCGCCGCCGAGATCACCTACAAGGGCGAGGACGAGCAGATCGAGGTCAAGCGGCGGATGGTGGAGACGAAAGGCGCGATCGAGGCTGAGAAGGGCAGAATCGAGATGGCCGACTCCGAGATCGCCGAGATGGAGGCGGAGCAGAGGTCCGACTACCTGGAGGCCGACCGGCTCGGCCGGGATCTGGAATCCCTGACCTCGAAGGTCAGGGACGGGTCCATCAGGAAAGCCAGCATCCTCGCCGAGATCGAGGAGAGGGAGGAGACCCTGGGCGGCTACCGGGAGAAGATCGCCAGAGCCGACGCCCGCTACGCCGAGCTGAGAGACCAGCTCGCTGCGGTCAAGAAAGAGCTGGAGAAGGCCAAGTCGAGGGTGGCAGACCTGATGCGGGAGAGGGACCGCCACCTCGACGCCGCCCGGAGGAGGTCGATCGAGGGGGAGGAGGCGGCGGTGGAGATCTCCGAGGCCAAGGAGACGATCGGAGGCCTGGGCCGGGAGAAGGAGCGGATCATCCGGGATAGGAGGGGCTTCGAGGACCGGATCTCAGTCCTCGAAGAGGAGAGGGACGACCTTGACTCGGCCCGGATATCGATAAGGCGAGAGATGGCAGGGGTCGACGAGCATCTCCAGAAGCTCCAGCTGGAGAGGGCCCGGGCCGAGGCGAGTTTGAGGTCCGGGGAGGGGTCGGGCTACAGCCGGGCGGTGGAGGCGATAAGGTCGGCCATTGGCCGGGGACAGCTATCCGGCCTCTCCGGCACCATAGCCGAACTGGGCGAGGTGGGCGAGGTTCACGCCACCGCCCTGGAGGTGGCGGCCGGGGCGAGGCTTCAGAGCATCGTCGCCGATAACGACGGGGACGCGGCCCGGGCCATCGAGTTTTTGAAGAGATCCAAGGCCGGACGGGCCACCTTCCTCCCCCTCAACAAGATGGCTCCGGGCAGACCCCCGGCTCCGCCGGACGAGGCCGGGGTGGTGGACTACGCCCTCAACCTGGTGGGGTTCGACCCCCGCTTTCTTCCCGCCTTCTGGCACGTCTTCAGGGACACTCTGGTGGTGCGTGATCTGGAGACGGCTCGGAGGCTGATGGGCCGCTACCGGATGGTGACCCTGGAGGGGGACCTGGTGGAGAAGGGGGGAGCCATGACCGGGGGGTCCTTCAAGTCCAGGCTCAAGTTCGCCGCGGACGAGAGGCAGAAGCTGGAGGAGGCGAATAGAAAGGTCCTGGCGGCTCAAGGAGAGAGGGAGGCCCTGATCGAGAGGCTCGATCGGGTGGAGGGTGAGGTCTCCAAAGTCCGGAGGGAGATGGAGGATCTCGCCCGGGAGGTCTCGCGGATCGAGATCCGGGCCGAGGAGATCGACGGCCAGAAGCTCCGGCTGGAACGGTCCATCCAGGACCGGGAGAAGAGGCTCGCCGAGATGAAGGCCGAGGCGGCCGAGGTGAGGGAGAAGCTCGACTCCCTGGAGCGGGAGATCCGTGGGGGCGAGTCGGAGTCCAGGGGCTGCGAGGAGCGGGCCGGGGCTCTGGAGAGGGATCTCGCGGGCTCGGAGATCCCGGAGCTTTCAGCCCTCGCCGACGGTCTGGAGGCCGAGATTCGGGGGCTGGAGAGGCGGGTCACCGAGATCGAGGCCGAGATCACCGGCGATCGGCTGAGGCTGGAGAGCTCCTCGGCTCGAAAGGCGGAGCTGGCCGCAAGAAAGGAGGCTCGGGAGGGGAAGAAGAGGGCGGCGACGGAGAAGAAGAACGCGGCGGCCGAGAGGATCAGGGAGGCGAAGCTGGTCCTCGAGGAGCTGGCCAAAAAGGAGAGGGAGATCGAGGAGGAGCTCTCCGACCTGAAGGGAGAGAGGAGCCGGCTCCTGGACAGGACCATGGCCAGGAGTCGGGAGGTCGACACCATCGAGCGGGAGCTGGACCGGATCCGGGCCCGGATCGCGGCGGCAGAGGGGGCGGCCCGGGAGATGAGGTCGGCGGCCGACGAGCTGAGGGCCGAGATCGAGGGCTGCGGGATCGACCTCTCCGAGGAGCCCCCCAAGAGCCAGACCATCATCCGCAAGATCAGCGCCCTGGAGCGGTCGATGCAGGAGCTGGAGCCGGTGAACATGCTGGCCATCGAGG
Source organism: Methanothrix sp. (assembly GCA_036733325.1). Lineage (GTDB taxonomy): Archaea > Halobacteriota > Methanosarcinia > Methanotrichales > Methanotrichaceae > Methanocrinis. The sequence continues at coordinate 20,362 of DAINAQ010000004.1, read as the reverse complement.
AGTACGACCGGGTCTTCGACCGGCGGGAGACCCTTCGGGATCGACGGGAGACCCTGGCCAGGGAGAGAGAAGACCTCCTGGCCAAGCTGGACCGGTACGAGGAGATGAAGCGGGAGGCCTTCATCGCCGCCTTCGACGGGATCAACCAGAACTTCAGGGATACCTTCCACCGCCTCTCCGACGGCGAGGGGGAGCTGGTCCTGGAGAACGAGGATGACCCCCTGGCCGGCGGGATGACCATCAGGGCCCGGCCCGCCCGGAAGGCCTTCCACCGGCTGGAGGCGATGTCCGGAGGGGAGAAGAGCCTCACCGCCCTCTCCTTCATCTTCGCCATCCAGAGGTTCAGGCCCGCGCCCTTCTACGCCCTGGACGAGATCGACATGTTCCTGGATGGGGCCAACGTGGAGAGGGTGGCCAAGCTGATCAAGGGGATCGCCGAGATGGCCCAGTTCATCGTGGTTTCCTTACGAAAGCCGATGATCCAGGAAGCCAAGTACGTGGTCGGGGTGACCATGCAGGAGAACAACATATCCACAGTTACGGGGGTGTGTCTGAACTGAGCTCCGTCCTCGAGGTCCTGGACCTTCCCGAAACCTTCGGCCTGGAGCCGGACCCGGTCCAGGTCCTGCTGGACCTGGCCAGGAAAGGGGAGATCGACCCCTGGGACGTGGACCTCGCCCAGGTGACCGAGAAGTTCCTGGAGCGGATCGAGGCGATGGGGGACCGAGACCTCCCCGCCCTGGGCAGAACCCTCCTTTACGCCAGCATCCTCCTCCGGATGAAGTCCGACTCCATCGAGGAGGGGGAGGAAGAGCCCGAGGAGGACCTCTTCGACCAGTTCGACGACGAGCCCGTCTTCAGGAGGCGGACAGTCGAGGGCCTCCCCGCCCCGCCCATAAGGAGAAGGACGAGACGGCCGGTCACCCTGGACGAGCTGATTGCTGAGCTTAAGAGGGCCGAGACCGTCGCCGGAAGGAAGGTCGGAAAGGCGAGGGAGAGGCCCGAGCCGACGGTGGAGGAGGCGATGGAGCGGGCCCACGAGGAGGGGATCGAGGACCGGATCCGCTCTCTTCGCGAGGTGATCTTCGGAAGGCTTGCGGTCGAGGATCGGGTATCCTTCTCCGACGTCGGCGAGGGGGACATTTTGAACTACGTCTCTGTTCTGTTCATGGCCGGGAGGAGGGAGATCTGGCTGGAGCAGGAGGCCCTCTTCGGCGAGCTATTTATTCGCAGGCACCCCGATGGGAAGAGGGGACCGTCGGCGTGAGGTGTATCTGATTTGTCATCCGAGGACCAGGATCTGGCGGCGGTGGTGGAGGCCGCCCTCTTCGCCGCCGGAAGGCCCCTCTCGGTGGGGGAGATCGCGGAGCTGACGGGGTTGCCCATCCGAACCGTCAGGACCCTGGCCGAGGGGCTGGTCCGGGACTACTCCGAGAGGGGCGGCGGGATCGAGGTGAGGGAGTTTGAGGACCGGTTCGTGATGCAGGTCCGTCATTCCATCGCCGACCGGGTGAGCAAGATCGGCCCCAGGGAGCTGGACCCTCCGCTCCTGCGGACCCTGGCCATCATCGCCTACAACCAGCCCATAGCCCAGAGCGAGCTGGCCAGGCTCCGGGGGAACAAGAGCTACGGCCAGGTCAAGGAGCTGGAGGATCGAGGGCTGATTCAGGCCGAGAAGGAGGGGAGGACCAAGATCATCACCACCACCAGGAGCTTCGCCGAGTACTTCGGCCTCGACTTCGACGACCCCGACTTCGTCAAGAGGGTGATGAGGGAGAGACAGAGGCTCGGGGTCACCCCCATGTACAGGAGCCTCGCCGAGCGGATGGGCCTGGAGTTCGCCGTGGTCAACCCCTACAACCCTTACAAAAACGACATCCAGGCCATGAAGAGGCTGGACATTCTGGTCATCGCCCCAGGCTACCAGGAGAGGGCGAAAGAGCACTTTTCAGGGGAATTGATCGAGGCGTCCATCCGGACCTTCACCCAGCTGGGAGAGAGCATCAACCTGATCGCTGAGAAGGCGGTGAGGTTTGATCGAGAGAAGACCCAGGCCCTTCTGGCGGAGATCGACACAATCCTCGTGGAATACAGGGAGAGGGCCAGGGGAGCCGGGCCGATCAGGCCCCTCTCCCCCATGATCGAGGAGATCGCCCTGGACCTCGCCATCCCCACCGGCGAGAACGGGATCTCCGCCGCCCCCGACTACCTGGAGATCGAGGCTGAGATCCAGGTTCCGACCCACCAGCCCTACGAGATGGACATCGTCGAGAGGATCAGGGAAAGGTACGAGGCTCTCCTCAACGGCTGAGGCATCTGCCCTCCAATGGGTATCTACCCTCTGATGGCGTCCGTCCTCACGATCCCTCATCCTCTTGGTGACCACCCAAGTATAATCCGTGCCAATTGTGGATCCATACGTCGCCCGTTCCGGCGTTGACGCTGAGCATCCCCTCGATCTCGCCGCGGCCAAAATCGAAGGTGTAGTAGCCTGGGAACGACGACGATCCGACCACCTCCGAGCCGGGGAGGTACTCCGAAAGGAAAGACTGGGCCAGATCTCTTGCGCTTTCCAGGTTATATCTTGAAGGTTCAGAGCTTGCTTGCCACAGACCGAATCGGGAGTTCCAGGCCATGTTCGGTCCCGGCTCCGGATAGACTGCCCCTGAGTATCTGTCCGCCAGGATCTCGGCTAGACCTTCACCCGTCTTCGAGTCCACGACCTGGGCGTAGTAGTTATTGCTGAAGGCCATGAAGTCCTTTAATTCGACCTCGTCGCCGAACTCGGCCGCAAAAGTCGAAAGAAGACTTCTCGCCTCATCTTCAGATATCGGCACTTCATCCGGGAAATAGAGGGCCATCATCCCCATTCCACTCCATCCCTCACCCATCATCCCCGAGTAATATCTGCGGCCGAATCCGTCCATCATGCTGCGGCCCATCGCCTCGGACCCGGATCGACCGTACCCGGAACCGCTGAGATCGCCCATCATCCCGGGTCCACCGACTCCATACCCGGTGCCCTGCCGGCTGTTTGGACCAAAGTCATCTCTTCTGATCTCCAGGACCAGGAGCGCGAGGAGGATGACTATTATGATGCCTGCAGCGATCAAAAGGTTCTTGTTGGAGTTGTCAGCCATGATCTATCGTCCTCCGAGAAGATCTACCTCAGGCCGATCGAGAGCTTCGGCCCGTATTATCATTGCATCGCAACTTATTTTAGTTTTTGGATCGATTTTGGAACATGGAAATGCATATTTGATATTAGCTGCTGTACATCGGGCCAGGTGATGAGAATATGACGGAAAAGGCGGTTTTGAAGAACTGCGATCGCTGCGGCCGCGAATTTCCGGCCGAGGATCTGATCGAGGAGGGCGGAAGCCAAATTTGTGAGAACTGCTACATCAGCGCCCACTCGAAGATCAAGGTCTGCGATCCCTGGGCGGTCCGGTCCAAGAAGATCCTGAGGGAGAAAGCGGGCCTCGTCGGGGCCGAGGGGCTGACCGACCTCCAGAAGGAGCTCTACGATTTCATCGTCTCCAGGGGCGGGGCCACCAGGGAGGAGATCGCCAAAAAGTTCGACCTCCCGGCCGAGGAGCTGGAGAACCAGTTTGCGATCCTGAGGCATTGCGAGCTGGTGAAGGGGCAGAAGCGGGAGGACGGGGTCTACATCGTCGCCTTTGAGGTCTGAGGATATTTTGGTGGCCCAGGATGGATGAAGATACCCTTGACGATCTCGCCTGCTGGTTCTCCGGCTACGTGAAGGCCTTCAAGTCCGGCGATCCCGAGAAAGACAGAAACATCCTCCTGAAGGAGGAGCACACCGCCCGCGTTCGCCGGGAGATCCGGGAGATCGGCCTGGCGCTCGAACTAGCCGACGACGACCTCCGCCTGGCGGAGGCGATGGCCTTATTCCACGACCTCGGACGCTTCCCCCAGTACGCCCGGTACAAAACCTTCTCCGACCGCCGATCCTGCGACCACGCCGCCCTCTCTGTGAAAGTCCTCCTCGACAACGGGGTTTTGGATCGGCTCGACCCATCGGAGCAGGAGCTCATCCTCAAGGCGATATCCTATCACAACCGAGCCAGCCTCTCGGAGGAGGAGTCGGCCCGGTGCCTTTTCTTCTCCAGGCTCCTCCGGGACGCCGATAAATTGGACATCTGGGCCGTCCTCCTCGACTACTACGGCCGGCGAGAGACGGAGGGATATCGGAACGAGGCTCTGGAGCTGGACCTTCCCGATGATCAGGGGATCAGCGAGGAGGTCCTTCGCGACATCATGGCCGGGGAGATCGTGAAGCTCGCCGGCGTCAAACGGCTCAACGACTTCAAGCTCCTCCAGGCGAGCTGGGTCTTCGATCTGAACTATCGGCCCGCTCTGGTGGCGGTGAGGGAGAGGGGCTACCTCGATGAGACCCGGAAGTTTCTCCCCCGGTCCGAAGAGGTCGATCGGCTCATCGATCACCTCAAATCCAGCCTCGAAGAGAGGATCGGGGCGGATAGATAAGCCTCCAATGGCCCGCGAGGATTCTGCTGGCCTCCATTCCGGGCTCGAAGAGGGGATGGGGCGGAAGGTGGCCGAGGATGAGGATCGGCCCAATGGACGAGTTCTTTTCAACCGGCGATTCTTATTCAGCCCGGATGGAGTTCGCACTTTCCTTCCCTCTTCCCGAGGGCCGCGAGATACTCCAGCACCGCCAAGACGAAGGCGGCGTGGGACCAGGTGAGGGGCAGAACCGACCTCGGGCTGCCGTCGTCGGCCACCTGCTCCGGCAAGAGGCCCGTGGTGGGGTGGGCATGGTCCGCGCACCACTTGATCAGCTCAAGGCTTCTCTGGAAGTTGCCCACCGCCGCGTGCCACTGGGCCAGCCACAAAGTGCAGATGATCCAGCTGTTCATCCGCCCACCGTACTCGTCTCCTCCGTAGCGAGCCACCCCACCCGAGGGCCTCGACAGCTCCCTCTCCACCGCCTCCATCGTCCTTGCCACCCGCGGATCGTGGGCGGGGAGAACCCCGAACCACCAGACCGCGAAGAGGGAAGAGTCGAGGGCCGGGTCCTCGACCCCCCGCCGAAACCGTCCCAGCCGATCGTCGTAAAGCCGGTCGATGATCGCCGATCTGACCCGGTCGGCCCCCGCAGACCAGGCCTCGTAATGGTCATCGTCTCCCAGAGCGAGGGCCAGCTCCGCCGCCCCTGAGAGGCCGGCGTAGACGGTGCAAGCGCTGTAGGTATAGACCCCCTTCCTCTCCTCCCAGAGGTCGAAGCTCGATTTCGGGAGGCCGGAGTCGTCCAGGGTCCGGAGGAGCCAGCCCGCGGCCGGGGAGGCGAGGGAGCCGAAGTACCTACCGGCGGTCCAGACATTCCTTGCGGAGAGCCAGTTGAAGAAGAGGGCGAATAGGGGCAGGCCCGTCTCGTCGATCTGGATCATGGGCACCGGGTGCCAGGTGGACCCGAAGTCCCCGGCCGGGGTGTACTTGTGGAGGAAGTAGCCCCGATCGGTGATCACCCTCTCCAGGAAGCCGAAGACCTCACAGCTGAGATGATGGTAGCGGGCCCGGTCCAGGGCGATGGCCGCCCAGGAGGCGTCCCGAGGCCAGCAGTAGGAATAGAGGTCGGCTCCGAACTGCCGGATCTCAGAGTCGGAGGAGGCGATCACCGATCCGTTCACGTCCATGTGGGCCACGGTGGCGATGAGACTGCGGTAGAAGATCTCCCGGACCCTCTCAGGGAGGCGGTCCATCAGGGCCGCCTCGGGGAGGCCGGAGATCCGCTCCAGAAACGAGTTCCAGAAGTTGAAGGATTTCCTGTAGAGGCTCGTCCCCCCTCCCCTCTTGACCCGCTGGTGGGATCTCATCACGCTCTTGTAGCTCTTTCCGAAGACGATCCAGAGGTGGACCCTCCTCGACTCTCCAGGCAGAAGATCCGAGATCGTCCAGCCCAGGGTCGAGTCCACCGACCCGTGGGCGACGGGGTTTCCGCTGAGGTCCCTCCCGTCCATGATCTCCCTCCAGGTACCCTCCATCCCTCGCCACTCGGCAGTCCCCGCTGCAAACTTGTCGAACTTCGGTCGGCTCCCGTGGAGGATGTACCGATCGCGCTTGTAGTGGATCAGAACGTCCCGGTCCACCACCGCGGTCTCACCTATCTTGTTCTCCAGGAGCCTGTAGTTCTGGTTGGAGAATAGCCTCAGATCCCTCTTCGCCGATGAGACGTTCTCCACCTCAAAGCTCCGTGAGAAGACGTTGGAGGAGGGATGGACCGCGTCGGTCGAGGTGACCCTTATCCCCAGGGCGGGATTGAAGAAGACCGTCTCCCCGATGTTCGATATGAGGCCGAAGAAGAAGCCCTCTTCGTCGGGTGCGGGATCTTTTGCCAGGACCTGAGATCCCCTCAAAAACTCTGCGCGAAATCCCGACTTATACCTCTGGTGGGAGCTCCAACCCTCAAACCAGCTGCATCGGCCGGGGTCCGTCAGGTCGCAGATTCCCGCTCTGACCGAATGGCCGTGGTTCTCAAGGCCGACGAAGGGGAAGTAGACGTCTCTGATCGTTCCCTTTTCGTCCTCACAGATCAGAATCCTGCCGTTTCCGAGCACCAGAGGTCTCGTCAAATCCATCTCCTCCAGGGGCGGATGGATCAACTTTTATCGACCGCCTTATTTTAACCTGCCCTCCCCGATCAGCCCTCCGACCGGCGATGCGATCCGGCGCGAACCTGAAAATTAATCTTTTATATCAGTAAGTGGCATTTAATAGTTCAGGGAGATTGTTAGCATGAAGGCGATTGAGTTCTTGGCGGCCGCATTGATCATCGGCCTATTCTCCGTCTCGCCGTCCCTAGGAGTGGACGAAGAGACCGCTTCGCCCTTTGGAGAGGACTGGCCCTTGTTGGGCGATGAACTGGATTTTGGCGACGATTTAGTCTGGGAGATCCCCGGAGATGAACCCTCTGACGATAATGTCTCCGGCGATAATGTCTCCGGCGATAATGTCTCCGGCGAGATGGTCTCTGACGATACCGTCTTCGGTGAGATTTTCTCCGGCGAGATGGTCTCTGACGATACAGTCTCTGTGGTTGCCGTCTCCGATGATGAGGTCTCGGAGGACCAGATCTCCGACGAGGCCTCGGATGGGAGCGCCGATGTCGATGACTGGGTCATCGACGAGGGCTTCTACAGCGATTACGCCGGATCTGAGGGTGAGGAGTTCGGATGGGGAGATACCATCGACCATCCTGGGATGCCCGGTCCTCAGGAGAACGCCCTCTGGATCGTCTTTCCCTACAGCACCAACGTGCGGACCACAAAGCTGGTCATACAGAAGGGGAGGTACGCGAAGGAGCTGATCATTCCGGGGATGGACGGGAAGTTGACCATCACCGAGCTGAAGCCCGACGGGACCAGACATACTTACGTTCCGGACTGGGGGGTGAAGGCGCGAAGGGCTTATCACGTCTGGTTCAGTGCAGATTCGGCGGGCGACTACTCCGTCTGGTACGAGGTCCAAAACGAGTTGACGGGCGTCATCACCAGGAGCAATATCATCAGGTACAGAGTCTTTGAGAACCTGGCCGTCGTCGTCCCCAACGAGTGCAAGTGCAGAAACGAGACCGCCACCCTGAGGGCGCTGGCTTCGGGCTGCGCAGATCCCCGCTACCAGTGGTATAGGGGATCGTCCACCGAGACGGGAGAGATCATAGTGGGGGCCACCTCCAGCACCTACATCATAAGGAACGCTCAGGAGAGCGACGCGGGCTACTACACCTGTAATGTGACCTGCAACGGATACGCCGACGAGGACACCTGCCAGCTCCGGGTTTGCACCAGGGACGAGGGAGGAAACGAGTGCAAAGGAAGATACTGGACCGGCAATTGAGCCTATCTCTTCCACCGCGAGTTTACAGAAGATGCCATGACCCGATCAGGCCATGGCAAATTCCTCTTTTTCCCAGGATCCTTTCAGCCGAACTCCAGCTTGCACTCTTCTGCCGCTTCCACCATGTAGGCCACCCCCGGGGTCAGGGGCTCGTTCTTCTCAATATTGACCCATCCTCCGTCCCGATAAGTCCAGAGGAAGGCGGAGACTATCCCCTCATCGACGGCCTCGGAGTATGAATATCGCCTGTGGTTCGCCCTCACCGTGACGTTGGTGAGGAAGACGGTCTGGTTTTTGGGAACTCCCACCAGGTTCCAGCCCTGATAAAGCTCCACCGCATAGGGAAGGTCCACCGGCTTTCCGGCGATCTCCAAAGAGAAGCTCTCCAGCCCGTCTATGATGTACCCTCTCCCCGGCACCAGGTCGGTCACGTTGACGGCGTGGTCGTCGTTGATGGTGTAGTTCCAGCCGTCTCCTGCGATGGTGAATATCCCTCGATAGCCCTTCTCATCCAGAAGCCTGGAGACGGAAGGGTCCTTCGGGGCGAGGTGGAGGGAGAAGGGCGTCCAACCCACCGAGATGTTGACGACCTGGACCTCCCCCGGGATCAGTCTGTACTCAACGGTGAAGGTCCTCCCCTCGCCCAGGGCGGGGCTGAGAACCGGCCAGGTCACCCGCTTGTGAGATTCGATCAGCTCTTCGCCGTGCCAGACCGCCCGCCCTTTCTCCTTCACCACGATCTCCTCGGCGTCCAGGGGGAGGATCACCTCTCCCATCAGGGCGGGGGGTGAGTTGAGGCTCAGGTAATCGTCCGACGAGTCCTCGACGATCCAGTAGATCCAGTCGCTACACCACTCCGATGTGGGGGTGATGGTCACCGATACATCGTTTGTGGCGTTCGATTCGGTGAGGTTCGAGGTCTCGACCGAATAGGGCAGCTCCGGAGTCTCGGGGATCGCGGGTCTGAAGGCGGGATCTCCCAGCAGGGTGAAGACGTTTATGGTCTGGTTGAGCATCTCCTCCACGGAGATATCCCAGATCTGGGATTCGTCGATCTTCTCAAGATCGATCCCCTCGGTGGCCAGGATCTTCGATGCGTAATGGTTGTTGGCGGCCATTATCGCCTCGCCGATGGTGGCGTTCTCGAAGACCAGGGCCTGATGCATCCTTCCCACATAGTCGTCGGAGACGAAGATCCAGGAGTTGGCGGCAGGACCGGCGTAGTTCACGCCCCCCGCCTTGAGAAATGCCAGGGCCATGGAGTCCTCCAGCCTCATGGGGATGTAAATCTCGATCCCGTCTCTGTAGGGGAAGATCTGCCCCTTCAGCCTGGAGGTGAGGCAGGCCGAGGTTGTGGTGGTCTGAGGGGCCAGGGTAAGCTGCTTGACCTGCTCCTCGTCCAGAAGCTGATCCATCAGGGACCAGACAGAAAGCTGCCAGCCCCATTCGACCCCATGGTAATCGAAGTAGACGATGTTCTCGCCGCTGTTCATCTTCGAGGATACCCTCTGGTAGGTTGCCTCCTCCCAGTGGAGGTTCTCGGCGTCGATTCCCGCAGACCTCAGGTACTCTCCGATCCGCAGCGGTATCGGCGACGCGGGCCAGGTGGGAACGTCGGCAGGCGACGATATAATCAGGGAGGAGTTTCTCCAGTCGCCTCCAATCCTGTCGTAAGCGAGGGTTCTGGCGGCCACCTGGGAAGCATCGTAGACGCTCAGTCCCATCATCCTCCCCGAGGCCACGTCCTGGTAGCCGTCGTCGTCGAGCTGGATGGTGTAATCGCGGTACAGGTCGTACTCGAAGATCCAGGATTCCTGCCTATCTCCCGTGGATATGAAGGGAAGAGATCCGGGTCCGCCCACCACGATCAGGTACTCCGGCGAGATCTCCAGCTCGTCGACCAGGGTCTGGAGATCCTCCTCCACCTCCGACGGATCGAGGTTCTGGGGATCGGTTGCAGCGTCGACGAGGATCCCTCCCCTCGCCCCGGCCATCTCCGCCGAGATGAGGGATATCTTGGGGATCTTGGTGAAGCTGAAGGCGGTCACGTTGATGGGGCCGGCGGCAGATCTGACCCTCACGGTGAAGTTATCGGTCCTGTGATCCATCTCGCCATAGCTCCAGGCCTCGAGATTGAAGGTCCAGGTTCCCGGCCTTCCGAAGAGGATGGTGGCGTTGGAGACCTTCCCCGGCCGGCTGCTGTAGAAGTAGAGGCTATCTTCGCTCCCGTCGGGGCTGCGGTAGTTGAGGATCACGGTGCTCAAATCTCGGGTGACATCCCAGGACAGATCGATCCATCCCGGCGAGGTGACGGCGGGATAGGTTATGTTGACGAATGGGCCGTCGGCAGCGCCATCACCCTCTTCGTCGCCCTTTTTGTCATCGTCCTGGTCATCGTCTTCGTCCTCATCGTCTTCATCCATGCCCCGATAGGTGACCCAGATCCCGCCGTCCAGGGGCTGGGTCCATCCGGCGTCCAGGGCGTGGAGGATCAGCACCTCCAGATTCAGGGATGCGTACTCTTTGGGCCCCAGCTGGTCGACGGTCCAGTTCAGCCTCGTCCCGCTGAAAAAGGAGCTCTCTGCGGTCGGCTCCTCCCCCGTCAAGGGATCGACGACCTCGACCTTTCCGGATGCGGAGCTCCACCAGGCTACGAGCCTCGCGGGGAGGAAAAGGTCGGTCAGGTCCACATCCTTCAGGACCTCATCCCCGTCGTTCTTGAGGGTTATCTTGAGCCGGACGATCTCGCCCTCCTGATCGGAGGGGATCTCGGCGGGATTCGCTTCAACTTCGAGGACCAGGTCTTCGTCGATCTCCGTCCTGGCCAGCACCGATTTCGGTTTCGGGGCGAGGAGGGAGAGGTCGCGAGAGTTGGTCAGGACCACCGAGGAGACCTCGTCCCCCCGGGCCCTCATCTCCCGGACCAGAAGCTCGTTATTCCCCTCAAGGATGGTCAGGTTGAGGTTCGATAGCCTGGATCTGACCGCGTCGGATATGGGCCCCACGGTGATCGCCGTCGTCGCCCCCAGGCGGAGCAGGTCGTCTTCGGTGGAGTTGGAGAGCTCGCCATCGACGAAGAGGACCGGCCAGTTGAGGTAAGAGGCTATGGCCGCCCCGGTGAGGCCGGCGCTGTAGTTGTCGCCCACCAGGACCGCTCCGGGGGAGCTGTTCCACTTCGAGGCGATCTTCGAGGCCATCTCAAAGCTGTCATTATACTTTATCACCGAATCACAGTCCCAGAATACTTCGCCTATGCCCAGAGTCCTCCCCTCCAGCCGGTTCATGAGCCATTGGACCGAGGGGGACGGAGGCTGAAGCTCCGACCAGAAGGGGGTGTAGACGACGTCGTATTCGAAGACCATCCCGGAGGCTCCGGCCTCGGCCAGATCTTCGATTTGGCCGACGGCACCCTCCACGTTCTGGGTGGATATGGTGTACTCAACGTAGTCGTCGCTGAGCCTGACGTAGACCGGGGTGTCGGTCATCGATGCGGCCACCCTCATGTCCGTCGGATCGACGGGGCTGACCACGGTGAAGTCGGCGAGGTCCGAGATCTCGGCGTAGTTGTACCCCTCGCTCCGGTCGAAGGGGTCGCCCAGGGCGATCCCGAGCTCTGCGGGACCGAGCTGGGAGGTGATGTTGCCCGCCTCCCGGACCACCTCTTTTATCTGCTCCTCTTTCCACCGGGCCCAAAGCTGTCGGTTATAGCTGCTGGACCCCGCCCTGGACAGGTCGACCCCCGTATCGTTGTAGAACTCCTCCTTGCAGACGTCGCAGAGGCAGTGATTCTCGTCGATGAATCCGAAGTCGTGGAGGACGACGCCGTCGGCGCCGTAATCTTCGATCAGCTCCTCGATCCGGTCGTAGAGATGATCTCTGGCATCGGGGTCAACCGGGCAGAGCCGGTCGGAGATGATGACGCCGTCTGAGTCGACGGCGATCTGGGCCGAGTCGGGATAAAGGTCTCTGTACTCCAGGGGAATGGCGCCTGATCTGGTGGCAAGTTCGGCCTCACGGTCCCCCACCAGCATCTGTGCCAGAAGCCCCAGGGCGGCCTCTTCGTCCTCCGCCTCCAGGACGTCGTCGTCAGAGACCTCCGTCTTGGAGTCCTCGGGAACATCCAGGGTGGCGGTGAGGTAGGCTTTCACCCCCTCTTTCTGGGCCGCCTCCACCAGGCTCTTCGCCAGATCCCCATCGGCGTCGATCACCAGGGCAGATACGTTGGCCGCGGTCATGGCGTGAAGGGCGGAGACCGGGCCGTAACGTTCGAGGTCGGCCTGATCGATCCAGCCCAGCCTCTCCTTCGCCTGAACCTCCCGCGGCATAATGAGGATGGGTCTCGTCTCGACGCCGCCATCCTCCGACCAGATTCCAAGAGGCGTCGCTGCGACCGCAGGACGCCAGTCGTCGGCCCCGACCAGGATGATCTCTTCCAGGGAATCCGATTTGGTCCCCCTCTCCATCTGGGCACCGGCGGCGATCGCGAATACGGCAAACAATGTCAGGAGCATCAAACAGCGTCTCATCTATCCCACCTCCTCGATGGAGAGGCCCTCATCCTTCAGCTCCTCGATGGCGGCCGCATCAACCCCGGCACCTCCGATCAGAGCTCTGGACAGCCCATCTTCGGTCATCTCCTTCATCAAGGACGCGCTTGCCTCCGAGAGAGGGGCTCCACAGATTATCAGGGGTGCACCGACCTTCTTCGCCTCCTGGTATGCCGCAAAGGCCTCCGACTCGTCTGATCCTGCCAGGACCACCGCAGTAACCCCTTTCGGCCAGACCATCGATGCGAAGAGCCACGACGTCTCCCCGATATCTTCGCCCCCTATCCTCTCCGTGGGCATCATATCCGAGAGGAGCTTCTCCACCTCCGGGGAGACGACCGATTCGTTGCCCAGGATCACCGCCCTGGCCAGGGGGAGCTCCTCCAGGAGCTGGACGTCCTCGTCGGAGAGCTCTCCACCTTTTAGGGTGATCACGGGCGCGCTATCGTTCACCACGCCCTCAGCGTAGGACAAGGCCAGAGCTCTGTACAACAGGCCGTCTCCGGTCACGATGGCGAACCGGGCCGAGTCCGCCACCATAACCTCCTCCCTCTCGGTGGGGAGGCTTATGTTGTACGAGTCGTGGAGGCGGAATTCGATCTCAAACCTTCCCGGCTGGGTGGGCAGGAGGGAGAACTCGCCCCTCCCCGACTTCGTCTCTCCGACCGGTATCACCTGGCTTTCGGGCATCACCAGAATCTCTGGCGGCGCCGCGATCTCCACGGAGATCAGCTCGTCCACGTTCAGAACGATGCGGATGGATCCGGTATGGGTCCTGTTGGTGACCATCACCGCGGGCAGGTCGATGATCGCCTCATACTGGCGGACCTCATGGTTGAGTTCGACCTCAGCGGTCACGGTGGCGTTCTTGGAGGGGTCGCCCAGGGACGTGGCCTCTATCTCGATGGTGCGAGTCTCTCCGGGCCTGCCTCCTGCGATCTCCAGACCGAGGACCCGGCTCACCCCCGAGGAGAGGGTGAGGTTATAAGGCAGGGCTACGGCGTCGGTGCCGTCGAAGAGGGTCGCCGTCCACCGGGGCGGGAGGCTGGGGGCGTCGATGGATATGACGTCCTTGAAGAGGCCCGCGTTTCTGACCAGAAGCTCGAACTCCGCGGACTCATCCGGGTCCACGGTCAAAGAGGCAGATCTCGCATCGTTGATGCTGAAGCTGACCCCATAGCTCTCCTCCTCGATGATCTCTATCACAAACTCCACCATAATCGGCAGGGAGGAGGTATCGTCGAAGAAGTAGACGAACCCAGAATATGTTCCCGGGATCGTCTCAGCCGGCGAAGAGAAGGTGATATCCACCACCGTATCCTCCCCCGGAATGAGCATCTCCATCTCCTCAATCTCCATCGTCACCAGATCTCGAGCACTGCCGGCGACGGGGCTCGCGGTGAGCTCGCGGATGGGCCCGTCCCCCGAATTCTCGAGGGCGAGGACCCGTTCGGTCATCTCACCAGGATGGAGTTCCAATTCGAATCGATCTATGTCTGCCTCAAGCTCTGCCGCGGAAACGGCGACCAGCAAGAGCAGGATGGCGAGCAGGCTTAAGAGCTTCATCTGGGCACCACTCTCAGTTGATCATCAGATAAGTCGGGCGGAGGGCCCGCCTCATTTCCCCCTGGCCGGGAACGATCCCGCCAGAGAGAGGGTTTCATAGTCCTGATCGGCGCGCCATCCCCCGGATCGGAAACGCCGGTGAGAACCCTTCGGTCTTCTGCGTTATGGAAGGGACGATCCGTCCCCAGCCATTTCGGTTTTAAATCAAATATATGCGCAGATTGGTTAAAAGGACTATGCATGAATAAGCTTTGCGGCCAATTCTGCCCTGCATCGAGGGGGTTATTCATCCTCTCCAGCCACCAGGTCGGAATATCAGCAGACGCAGAGGCCCGGCTTTCCAGGGCGGGATCCGAAGGATGGGGCGGAATTTCGACAATCGCGATAAGTTATAAATTAAAGCCGGATTATATTGATACAGGAAAGGGTTGATGGGTCATCCAGCGCTCAGTTGCGGAGCGGGTTACCTCCGGGAGAAATCGTATTTCCCATAGCCCATAGACTTGGAGTGAGGTGGAATAATTGAAAAAACAGATAGGAACTGGATTCGTGCTGGCCTTTGCTGCCATCATTTCAATGGCGATCTCTTCGGCACAGCCGTGGGATGTTGGTCCGCATCCATATCCCGATCATGATCCCTGGCAGTTTTCGAGGTCGGGGGAGGAGGACTGGCGGGGCGATTGGGATTACAGCTGGTCGTATCGATGGGGTGACGGCTGGCCCTACGGGTGGGAATACGGCTGGCAGAGCCCGTGGGATCAGCCCGGTCCGATATCAGAGTCGAGGAAGGAGCAGCCCACTTTCCGGGATGGAGCGCCCACCACCTCCAGGCCCGAAGGCCGCCAGCCCTGGGGCACCCCTTCTGCCTCAACCGGGCCTTCCCTCTCCTACCTCGAAGAAGGGGCGGCCCTATCCGAGCTTGAGGTGAGCAGGCTTCCAGGAGGTTCCAGCCTCATGGCCCCCGGCGGCCTTGCAGCACCACCAGGGGCCGGGGCCGGGGAGCCGGTGGCTTTTCAGAGCTATTACGGTGGGACCCAGCCCTACCAGCGGTACTACGGGGGCCTTCAGCAGTGGATCTACTACTGCGGAAGGTGGACTTACGGGCCGGCAGCCCTTCTCTACAGCCAGCAGACGAACACCGTCATCAGGAACGACCAGTACCAGATGCTCTGGTCCTACGAGAGGTACCCCAACGGGTATGAGGCGTGGCAGTACTGGGGATACTGGTATCCGGGCTACCGCCACGCCTGGTTCGGGGCCGACGCCAAAGGATGGCACCAGATCGCGGTATGGGGAAGCCGTTCCGGTTGGAGCAATCCGATTTGGGTCTACGTCTGGTAAATCGAGGCGGGGCTGAGATTGTGATGCCGGAGAAGATTGATCTGAGATCGCAAGATCAGAAGAGGCGGGGCTGAGATCACAAGACCGGAGGAGATGGACCATCAATCTGGTGGACCCTGATCCGGATCTCGGCATCGACGAGAAGCGCCAGAGAGAAGGCGAATCCATCCGTCTCTCGTCTCTCCATCTCTGTCTCCATTCGTCTCTTCGTCTAAACGCGGATGGCTCGGTCGGGTTTTGCATATCCATACCGTTGATCGACATCTATTTCTGGCAAAGAGAAGAGCAGAGACCCCATGGCGATGAGGACTTTCTCTGGGGGTGGTGAGGCCCATGGACCGTGAGCGGGCCTATCTGGTGGCCACCCCCTTCAAGAAGCGGGACAAAAAAAGCCTGAAGATAAGCGACTTCGTCTTCGCCCTATCTCTGGACCTGAAATGGGGATCCCCGGAGAAGGTGAGGGGGCTTCTCCAGGAGGCGGCCCAGGAGGGGCTGGTCCGGATCGAAGGGGACTACGTCCACGCCGCCTTCGACGAGGGCCAGGCCGAGGTTCCCCTCGGCTTCAGCCCGTCAAAGGAGGAGGACATCTTCGAGAGGAGCGTTCGCCTCATCGTCTCCGCCACAGGGATGGAGAGAAAGGAGGTGATCTCCATGGTGAATGAGAAGCAAGACTCCCTCCAGGGGCTGGTGAACCTGGACGCGGTGGCTTTGCTGATGGCAAGAGAGATGGGGGTGGAGGTGAGAGAGCTGGCGATGGAGGCCTACCAGAACCTGATCCAGGAGGGAAAGCGGCGGGTGGTCACGACCTGATGGCATCTTCACCGATCAGAGACGGACTTTTTTGCGGGGCGGTTGGGGGTGGGTGGGAAGGCAAAGGATTTATCCCGAAGCCGCCCCTGATCTCTGGGGCGAGTCCATTGGGTTTCAGGTCGCTTTTTGGAGCTGGGACTTATCCGGTCCCGACCTATTATCTGGTCCTCACTTATCTGGCCCTGTCCCTCTTTCTGTCCGTCTGCGCCTTTCCGGCCGGGGCGGTTGAGGGGGCCGAGGTCGAGGCCGGAGCCGGGGCAGGGGCGCCTGGAGCGCTCTTCCGGCTCGAAGACGAGGCCGTCGTCATCGACTGGTCGCCTGGTCTCGGCTTTCCCCGCAACTCCACCGTCTTCCTCGAGAACTCGAGCCTGGCGGGGACGGAAAACCAGAGCCTCGACGCCAGGCCCGCCGATTCCGGGGCGGAGAACGGATCGCAGGATCAGAACGCGACCAGTTTGCCTTTCAGCCTCGACGAAACCGGACTCTTCGGCGGTCCATCGACCGGCTCCAGCCCGGGCTTCTCTTCCCAGGCAGGCGCCAACGGTCGCCCTGCGGAGTACGGCAGGAGGGTCACGGACCTCGTGGGCGTCTTCTCCATCGATATGACTATAAGGCTGGGATCGAACCTGAGCTCCTCTCCGGGGACCGCTGAATGGATCCCCTGCCCCTGAGGGCGGCTCCCTGAGAGGGCGGCTTTTACTGTTCTTCTATCCTCCTGGGGAGCTACCTTCGTCTTCGTTGGGCGATGGTGGCGCTGAGGTGTGCCCCGTAAAGGATGATCATCCCGCTCAGGTAGACCCAGAGCATCAGGGCCACCACCGTACCCAGGGAGCCGTAGACCAGCCGATTTCTTGCAAGCCATATCGCCAGGTACCAGGAGAAGGCCATCTTGCTGACCGTCCAGCCCAAGGTGGCGACCAGGGCGCCCTTCGCCGCCTCGGCCAGCTTGACCTCGGTGTTGGGGGCCCAGAGATAGAGGGCGATGGAGATGAAGAAGACCAGGATGGCGGGGGCGAGGTTTGAGAGGGCTCCCAAAAACCAGGCCTGATACAGGGGCGCGCCGCCGATGGAGATCCTTGATAGTAGGCCAAAAAACCCCGCCAGAAATAGGGATACGACCAGAAGCACCGTCATCAGCCCCCCGGCCATGGCCAGGCCGATGAGCCGCCATCTCAGGTAGTTCCTCCGGGCCGCCCCTCTCCAGGCCCGATCCACGTTCAGGGCCAGGGCGGTAAATACGGAGGTGGAGGACCAGAGGAGGCCGGCCGCCGCCAGGATCCCCACCGGCACCCTCAGCATCATCATCTGGGCGATGTTCTCCTTCAGCATATCCTGAGCCGACGGGAGGCGACCAAGCTCCAGGATCCGCTGGAGGCTCTCCCTGGCCAGCTCCTCTCCCGGAGGAAGAACCTCCGTCACCAGGTTCAAAATCTGGATCTGGACCTCCTGGCTCTGGAGGAGGGGGCTGGCCAGCACCACCAGGATGATCAGCAGCGGAAATAGGGAGAAGAGGGCGTAGTAGGCGATCCCCGCCGCCGCCTCCGATGCCCGGGCCTCGTTGAAGCTTCGCAGAGCTTCCACCGACAGGCTCAGAGCTCCTCCGCATAGACCGTCGGCCCGGACGAAGAGGGACCCGGCCCGGTCCCTGATCCAGTCCCGGGTCTCGTACCACCATCCGCAGCCTTCAGATTTCGTCTTCTCCAAGAGATCACCCATCAGGGATTGTGGATTCCGGCAGATCCACTGGACGCCGGGGCGAAAATATTTCGATCCCGAACTCCCCTCCGACCGCTTACTTTAAGGTCTTATGCGACCATCGTTTATCCGGGGAATGGTATGAAGGCTGTGGCGATTCTATTAGGTGCGTTCATTCTGGCCCTCTTGGGGGGAGCTGCAGATGCCTCGACGCTGACCGTGGTCGGCGATGGGGTCTTTCAGGTGCCGGCGGACGTAGTTTACGTCTCCATCCGCGCGACTGCGGAGGACGATAACATGTCCCTGGCATCGATAAACTCTTCCGAAATCCTGAACCGGACCACCGAGGCCCTGATCGAAGCCGGTGTGGACGCCGGAGATTTCTCGGCCGGGCGGGGAAGGAGCGCGTCGCGGATCCAGACCACGAGCAGAGTATATAACAACTCCACGGTGGTGACGGTGGCAGACGAGGCGGTGAGCAGGGTCACCGAAGAGGTCACCATCAGGTTCGATGCCCAAGACGAGGCTCTCATCAACAGAACCCTTGAGGTTGCGCGAGCCGAGGGCGCGGATGCCTCCATATCCGGGTACGGTCTTGAAGACGTGGACGAGGCGTTTGCCCAGGCGCGGCAGAGGGCTATTGAAGACGCCGAGATCGAAGCTGAGGCTCTCGCCTCCGCTGCGGGGCTCAAGCTGGGAAAGCGGCTGGAGATCTTCGAGCCCGGAAGCCCGGAGGTGAGCCAGCCGACCGAAGCCTATGATCCTCTGGCCCTGAGCATGATCTCTCTCTTCGACTTCACCTGGCCAGCTACCCCCTATTCCAGCGACCCCTTCAGCCCCTGGGATACAGCGACACCTGCAGAACCGGGGATGCTGGAGGTCAGATCTCAGGTGGTCGTAACCTATGAGGTCACCTCCTAACGGTGAAGTTGGCCGGTGACGATGAGGTCACGCTCGTAACGGTAAGGTAACCCGGCGACGATGAGGTTGCCCGGGACGGGCCAAGGTGGAAGCTCCGATCCCGCCTCCCTCTATTTTCATCGCCCAATATTTTCTCCTCAATTTTCGTCGATTTCTGTAATTTCCAGCCGGATCCATCTTCTGGCGGAGAGTACTTTTGAAACATAATTTACTTATCCTATAAAATCAAATGAAGCATGGTGATCCAAATGAGATGGCTGAAAGCTCTGCTTCTGACGTTGATCATGGCCACGGCTCCAGGCGGGATGGGGTTGGAGTTCATGGGTGATGATGTGGTATCGATCGACTCCCCGGTGGAAGATGACATATTCGCCGGAGGCGACACCGTAAACATCAACGCTCCGGTGGATAGCGCCGTCATCTTTGGGGGGAGGGTGAACGTGGACGCCCCCATAAAGGGCGATCTGATCGTCGCCGGGGGGGAGGTCGATCTGAACTCTGAGGTGGGCGGGAAGGTCCTGGCAGCAGGCGGCACCATCAACCTCAGGGGCGACGTGGAGAGGAACGTGGTGATGGCCGGAGGTACGGTCCGAATACTATCCACGTCGGATATCGGGATGGACGCCGCCATCTCCGGAGGCGAGGTTTACAACGCCGGAAACGTGACGGGAACCCTCTGGGTCAACGCCGGAGACTTCGAGAATACGGGCACCGCTGGCGAGGTGAAGTATCAGATGTGGGAGGAGCATGAGGCTGCCCGGGAGCCGGAGGCCCTGATATCGACCTTCGGCATCCTGATGATCCTCGGCTTTCTCATCGTCGGCGTTCTGATCCTGAGGCTCTTTCCAGAAAGCATGTCCTCCGTGGATGGGGAGATCAGGAGATCTCCGCTGGTCAGGGCGATCCTGGGCCTCGGGCTGATCGTGGCATCGATGGTTCTGATCTTCGTCTCCATGGTCACCGTCATCGGAATGCCCCTGGGTTTTCTGCTCCTGGCCCTCTTCGTCGCCGCCCTGCTGGTCGCAAACCTTTTCGTCTCCTTCAGCCTGGGCAGGTGGATTGCCAGAGCATTGAACCGGAACCTGGGAGATATGCCCGCTTTCGTCTTGGGCTACCTGATCTTGAGCATCCTCTTCCTCATACCGCTGGTAGGGTTCCTGATCGAGCTTTTATCCATCAGCCTGGGATTCGGAGGCCTGGTCGGCTACCTGAACGAAAGTCGGAGGAGGGACTGAAGGACGCTCCAAAGCCGATGGGAGACGACCGAGGTGGCCGGGAAGCGATGTCGATTTGGGCCCGGTTTGGCCGGATGGCTATCGAGACCCTTCTCGACGATCGCAGATCAGGTCGTGGTCGCATCTCTGGGAGGAGGCGGAGAGTGGCCTCCGTCCAGAAGATATCGGGGCGGTGGAGGCTTCGACGAAGTTTCCATCAATAATTTAATATAGCAAGCTATAGATTGAAGCTATCGACAGCCATTCCACGGTTACTATGAAAAAATCCATATACCAATAAGCATCTAGATTCAAGAACGAAGAAGCCCAGGTGGTGGACGTGAAGTCGATTATAGATGAAGCTCTTAATAGAGCTGAGCTCGAGGGCCG
>DAINAQ010000003.1:3872-33138 GCA_036733325.1 Methanothrix sp. | reverse complement strand
ACGATGCGACGGCCCGCGGCGGCATGTACACCATCCGGGAGGCGGCAAAGGAGCTGGGCATAGACCTCTCCAAAGCGACCGTTGCCATCCAGGGCTACGGAAACGCCGGATGCCATGCGGGATTCCTGGTCAGAAGCCTCTTCGGCTCCAAGGTGGTGGCCATCAGCGACTCCAAGGGAGGAATATACAACAAGGACGGCCTGGATCTCGAGCTCGCCTGCAGCGTCAAGGCGGATACCAAGTCCGTGATAAACGCTCCGGGGATTCAGAAGATATCCAACGAGGATCTGATAGAGCTGGACGTGGACATTCTGATCACCGCAGCTCTGGAGAACGTCATCACCAAGGATAATGCACCCAGGGTTAAGGCGAAGATCATCGCAGAGCTGGCCAACGGACCGACCACCCCCGAGGCGGACGAGATCCTCCACAAGAATGGGGTGCACGTCATCCCCGACTTCCTCTGCAACGCCGGCGGCGTCACCGTCTCCTACTTCGAGATGGTTCAGAACATCGATCGGTACTGCTGGGACGTTGAAGACGTCTACAAGCGGCTGGATGACAGGATGACCAGAGCTTATCACACCGTCCTCGATACGTCCAAGGCTTACGACATAAATATGCGTCAGGCAGCTTACGTCGTCGCCGTCAACCGCGTCGTCGAGGCGATGAAGATCCGCGGCTGGATCAAGATGACCTAGATCTCCCCATCTCTCCATTTCGTCGATCCTGAAGAACCGACCCCAGCGAAGGGGGAGGATCCATCCTTCCTCCCCCAGAAGAACCTATTTTTCAAGCTGATTTCCGGCGAGACGTGGTGTATTCTTCCGGGATTGGCCCTGATCTGAGGATGCGACCTATTCTCTCCGATCCTCTTCTTTTCGATCCCCTTCTCTCCGATCCTCTTCTCCCGGAGTCTCTTTTCAGAAGTCCTGCCGAGTCCCTTCTCCCGCAGTCCACCAACAGCTTCGCGCCGATCGACCCGAAGGAAAGTTCTTGCCCGGTGGGATGGATATATCATTTTCCCTCTAAATTGCGCCGGAGAGGTCGAAAACTTACCTCAAATGGATAAGGGATATATCAACGCAAGGATCACGTCATATAATTGCTGAAGTTTGATTGGAGGAAACGAAGAGATGAGACTGAACCTGACGGCCGAGGTGTGGGAAGGGGAACGAGCATACATCTCGAAATGCCCCGAGCTGGGAATCTCGAGTTATGGCGCCACCCCCGAAGAGGCGATAGATAACCTGGAGGAAGCGGCATGGTTCTACCTCAACGACGCCGAAAGCAGGGGGATCATGGCCGACGTGGAGGCTGCAGTGGATTCGCCCCACAAGTTCGCCTCCATGATGGAGCTGGTCAGATAGATCGCCCTGTGTAGGGCAGAATACCTGTCTGCCGATCGCCTCACCCCAAAGTGGTCGATGAAGCGGATACGAAGCATCTTCTGCCCAAAAACTTGTGAAGAGGGGCCGCCTGGCACCTAGCCGGAGCAGGCGGCTTTCTTCTTCTCCCCTTCCTTTCTGCCCAGGGTGGGGTTCAGAGCCTGGGGGGCAACCTCCACCAGCCTGTGCCAGTTCTCCCGCTCCCAGAGCATGGTGGATCTGTCCTCCTCTGGTATGAACTGCCGCAGCCTCAGGGAGAGGGTATCCCAGTTTACCTCGTGGCCGTCGAAGTCCGGTCCTTCGACGCAGGCGAACCTGGTCTCGCCCCCCACCTCGACCCGACAGGCGCCGCACATCCCCGTCCCGTCCACCATCAGAGGGGTGAGGCTGACGATCGTCTTAACGCCGTAGGGCTCGCTGGCCCTGGAGGCTTCCATCATCATGAAGGGGCAGCCGTGGACGAAGATCCGGTCGATCTTCTCTCCCCCTTCCAGCCGACTTTTTATGAAGTCGTTTGTCCACCCCTTCTCGCCGCAGCCGCCGCTTCCCGCAAGAACGTAGAGCTCGTCGCTTTCCGCCCTCAGCCTGTCCTCCCAGAAGATGAACTCCCGACTCCTCCCCTCCACCGCGGTTATGACGTAGTTCCCCGCCTCTTTGAGGGCCTTTATTAGAGGCATGGTGGGGCCGATGCCGAAACAGCCGCAGGCGCAGATCACGGTGCCGAAGTTCTCGATCTCGGTGGGCTTGCCCAATGGGCCGGCCAGGTTCAATATGGAGTCGCCCTCCCTCAGAGTTCCGAGCTTCATGGTGCTGGTTCCCATGACGTAGAAGACGATCTCGACGGTCCCTTCGTCCTCATCCCAGCCCGCTAGCCCCATGGGTATCCTCTCCCCGGTCTCGTCCACCCTGATGATCACAAACTGGCCGGGGAGAGCGACTTTCGCGATCTTGGGCGCTTTTATTTTGAGGTATATGATATTGGGGACTAAAACTTCCTTCTCCACTATCGGGTACATCTTCAATCACCATCCGCTTTGGAGAGCTTTTCGGCACATTCTTTCAGCTCGAGAATCGTGGCCACGGGGTCGAGAGCGGGATCGTTGAGGACGTTGATGGGCGTACCGGCGGAGTGGAGGGTCATGTTGGCGACCGCCCTCCGACCGGTCCTGAGCCGTTGTCCATCGATCGTAAATTCGATCTCCTCCACTTTCACCACCGCTTTGTTTCAGGTGCTTCAAAGTCATATTTCAAGATTGCTCTAATTTTAGATAAAATAAGGGCGTCCCGATAGCACATTCAAGATAGAGAGGGCTGATGGCTGCACAACAAGGTAAAAGGATATATATCGCTAAATAGGAAAAGTCCGTCCGATCCAAGAGATGATACAGAGAAATACATATATAATTTTATATAATTTTATCGGAGAAATAGCATTGAAGTGTCGCCGGATATGTTTTTAATCGAAATGACCATCCCCGCTTCTCTCCTTCGGCCAGCTGGGGAGAAAAACCGAAAAGATTTAAATATCGAAGCATAGGTTGAATCACAACCCATTAGAAGAGAATATCGATGGCAGGCAACCACCGTCTGAGATGCCGATGAACGGGGCGCAAAGTTGGTTTCATCTTCAAGAACGGAGAATCCGAGATCACCAATTCGACGGTGGTTGGCGCGGTCATCTGAAACGCCGACAGAGCCACAAATATCGAAGCGGGATACGATGTCTGGTAAGGAAAAGAAGCTTAAATTGAATCGGGTCTCCATGCCCAAGCAGTCTCCCGAGGTGAGATGTCGAAACTTCCTCGAGGTGGCTCGTGGTTATTCCGAAGAGCAGGCCGTCGAAGAGGCCGAAAGGTGCCTGGAGTGTAAGAATCCCAAATGCATGGAAGGCTGCCCGGTGGGAATCGACATTCCGGCTTTCATCAGGGCCGTCCGGGAAGGCGAGATGGAGGAAGCGGTCAGGACGATCAAGGCCAAAAACAGCCTGCCGGGCATATGTGGAAGGGTCTGCCCCCAGGAGGTTCAGTGCGAGAGCCTCTGCGTCCTGAGGAAGAAGGGGGCTCCCATCGCCATCGGCCGCCTGGAGAGGTTCGTGGCCGACTGGGAGTCGCGGAATGCGTCCAAAGAGGGCGGATCCGCCCCGGTAGCGGAAGGGGAGGATCGGGCTTCGGCGGAGGCATTGCCGCCCACCGGAAAGAGGGTGGCCGTGGTGGGGGCGGGACCCGCCGGGCTCACCTGCGCCGCCGATCTCGCCAGGAGGGGCCACCAGGTCACCGTCTTCGAGGCGCTCCACGATGCGGGTGGGGTTCTGATCTACGGGATCCCCGAGTTTCGGCTGCCCAAAGAGATCGTTCGGTCCGAGGTCGATTACGTCAAGAGCCTGGGCGTCGAGTTCGAGTTGGACAGTGTGGTGGGCCGGCTGGTCCAGGTGGACGAGCTCTTGAAGGACGGCTTTGATGCGGTCTTCCTGGGGATCGGAGCTGGAGCGCCGCGGTTTCTGAACGTCCCCGGCGAGAACCTCAACGGCGTCTACTCGGCCAACGAGTATCTCACCCGGGTCAACCTGATGAAGGCCTACAAGTTTCCCGAGTACGACACCCCCATCAAGCAGGGGAATAAGGTGGCGGTGGTCGGCGGCGGGAACGTGGCCATGGACGCGGCTCGATGTGCGGTGAGGCTCGGAGCGGACGAGGTCCACGTGGTCTACCGCCGATCCGAGGCGGAGATGCCCGCAAGGCTGGAGGAGATCGAGAACGCCAAAGAGGAAGGGGTCATCTTCGACTTCTTGACCAACCCCACCCGATTCATAGGGGACGACCGCGGAAGGGTCGCCGGCATGGAGGTGGTGAAGATGGTCCTGGGCGAGCCGGACGCCAGCGGCAGGCGAAGGCCCGTGGCCGAGAAGGGGTCCGAGCACGTGGTGGACGTGGACACCGTCATCATCGCCGTGGGCACCATTCCCAATCCCCTGGTGCCGGCCAACACCCCGGGGCTCGCGATCACAAAGTGGGGCACCCTGGTGGCGGACGAGAACGGCAGAACCACTCGGGAGGGGGTCTGGGCCGGTGGAGACATCACCACCGGTGGGGCCACCGTCATCAGCGCCATGGGGGCGGGGAAGAAGGCCGCAGAAGATATAGATCGATGGCTCCGTGAGGATGGGCCTTGGAGTTGACCGCCTCTGATCGAGGGGAGAACGGCACCTCTTCGCCTCCAGGACCGGGTGGGATATCAAAGTCGATCCCGTCCGGCCATGGGCGATAGATGGCGATCCCTGGAGGGATCATTAATTCATTTTTATCAGTGACTTAATAGGAGAATGATTGATGGGATTCAAATCACCAAGAGATACGACCTGCTCGGTCGACAACATCGGATGCAGCAAGATCGAGATGGCCCTGGGACCGCTTCTTTCCCTGGGCTTTTTGGCCGGCGCTTTCATCGCTTTTGGAGGGCTTTTGGCGGTCATCGTAGGCGGCGGGGTTCCGGGCCTTCGGGCTGACAACCCCGGACTGCAGAAGTTCATCTTCGGCGCGGTCTTCCCCGTGGGGCTCATCCTGGTGGTGGTGGCCGGGGCAGAGCTCTTCACCGGCAATACCGCCTGCTGCGTCCCGGCGGTCCTCTCCAGGAAGGCTTCCTGGTCGGGGCTCGCTCGAAACTGGACCGTATCTTACCTCGGAAACTTCATAGGCTCGATTTTTGTGGTCTTCTTCCTGACCTACCTGACGGGCCTGTTGGCCGCCGACCCCTGGCTTGGGACGATCACCGGAATAGCCGAGGCGAAGGTCTCCCAGGGCTTCTGGCCGCTATTCTTCAAGGGGGTCGGATGCAACTGGCTGGTCTGTCTCTCTGTATGGCTGGCCATCGCCTCCGACGACGTGGTGAGCAAGGTTTTGGGGATCTGGTTTCCGATCATGGCCTTCGTGGCCATCGGGTTTGAGCACAGCATCGCCAACATGTTCTTCATCCCCTCGGGGATAATGTACGGAGCCGACGTCACCTGGGCTCAGTTCTTCACCGTAAATCTGATCCCCGTTACCCTGGGGAATATCGTCGGCGGCGGTCTATTCGTGGGCGCCATCTACTGGTACATATACAGCCGCCCGCGATAGCCGAAGTTTTAATAGAATATGCGGCCGGAGACCCCGTTGGGTCTTCCGACCATCCCTTCATTTAGGCGGTTTGGGTACAAGTTCGCCGCCTATCCTCGAATGGAGATCGCGTTCCGAATTTTTGGCATTGCGACAACTATAATTATTCTCTAATTCTGGAGTGTTTCGGCGAGGATTATGAGGGAATCGTTGAAGACCGGCTTCTGCTTCGGGTTGACTTCGGGGATCATCACCACCCTGGGCCTGATGGTGGGGCTCAACGCAGGGACGGGTTCGAAGCTTGCGGTTATTGGCGGCATACTGACTATAGCCGTGGCCGACGCCTTCTCCGACGCTCTCGGCATACACATCTCCGAGGAGGCTGAAAACGTTCACTCGACGAGGGAGGTCTGGGAGTCGACCATCTTCACCTTTGCGTCCAAGTTCCTGGTGGCCACGACTTTTATCGCGCCGGTACTCATCTTCGACCTGACCTTTGCGGTGGTTGTGAGCCTCGTTTGGGGCTTTTTCATTCTGGGGGTTCTGAGCATTTTTTTGGCGAGGGATCAGAAGAAGAAGTCATGGAAGGTGGTGGCAGAGCACCTGTTGATCCTGGCCGTGGTGGTGATAGCCACCGATCTCATAGGCGGCTGGATAGGTGTCGCTTTCGGTTAGACGGATGGGGCTCCGAGCCAGCCCTCGCAAAGCCTTACCAGCTGGCTTGGGGACCTGATCAAGTCTCACTCCATCCGAAAGCAATTCATATCATAACATCAACCGATTCGTGGAGATGTAGGGATGGAAGTGATCGTCAAGAGGTCGACCCGGCGGAAGAAGACGGTCCAGGCCCGGATGGTTGACGGCACCCTGGTGATCATGGCGCCGGCCTCCATCTCGGAGCGGGAGCTGGCCGAGCACGTATCCAGCCTCAAGGCCCGGATGGAGCAGAGGATGGGGGGAAGGGAGGACGACCACCTGGAGAGGAGGGCCGAGCATCTGAACCTGAAGTACTTCGACGGCCTCCTCCGCTGGAAGTCGATAAGCTACTCCGACCGGCAGATGAAGAGGTTTGGGAGCTGCACCATCGAGGACGGGACGATCAGGATCAGCTCCCGAATGAGGGAGCTTCCCCAGTGGGTGGAGGACTACGTCGTCGTCCACGAGCTGGCCCACCTCCTGGAGCCGAGCCACAATAAAAGGTTCAGGGAGCTGGTGGGAAGGTACCCCCTCACCGAGAGGGCCATCGGCTTTCTCATCGCCCTCGATATGATGGCGCGGCGAAGAATGCAGTCCGAGGGCACTCCTGAGCCGTCATGACTTTTCTTCTGCTCCCTTGATGTGGAGGGTTTAGCATTATGTGGGGGGACCCCGCCCCCCCAGGAGTCGGCCTCCTCTCGGGCTTAACTATTTTTATATCCTCCTCCTCAAAAGGGGCGGAAAAGGAGGTCCTGACGGATGAAGTTTGCAGGCCACGTCGAGGAGATCGACATATCAGGGATAAGAAAGAGCTTTGAGGGGGCGGGTCCGGGGGCGATAAACCTGGGCCTCGGCCAGCCCGACTTCGACACCCCCGATCACATCAAGAGGGCGGCGATCGAGGCGATCGAGGATGGGTTCACCGGCTACACCATGAACCTGGGCATCCCCGAATTGAGGGAGGCCCTCTCCGAGAAGTTCAGGCGGGATAACGGACTCGATTACGCGCCGGGCGAGATCATGGTCACCAGCGGCGCCAGCGAGGCGCTCTTTCTCGCCATCTCCGCCGTCGTCGAGAAGGATGACCAGGTTCTGATGGGCGATCCCGGTTTCGTATCCTACGCGGCCCTCACCCGGGTGGCCCAGGGAAGGCCCGTCGCCGTCCCCATGGACGAGAGGTTCTGCCTCACCCCCGAAGCGGTCGCCGAGAAGGTGACGCCCAGGACCCGGGCCCTGGTGGTCAACTCCCCCAACAACCCCACCGGCTCCGTCCAGACCAGAGAAGAGCTGCGGGCCCTGGCGGAGCTGGCCGAGGACCACGATTTTGCCCTCATCTCCGACGAGGTCTACGAGCACTTCATCTACCAGGGAGAGCACTCCAGCCCCGCCCTTTACTCAGACAACGTCATCACCATCAACGCTGTATCCAAGACCTACGCCATGACCGGCTGGAGGCTCGGCTACCTGGCGGCTCGGGGCGAAGCCCTGGAGAACATGCTCAAGGTCCATCAGTACGTCCAGGCCTGCGCCTCGTCCATCAGCCAGAGAGCAGCCCTGGCCGCGGTCGCTGGCCCCCAGGAATGCGTGGGGCAGATGAGGGACGAGTTTCTGAGGAGGAGGGACGTCCTGGTGGCTGGGCTCCGATCGATGGGGATCGAGATCGAGGAGCCGGCGGGAGCGTTCTACGCCTTCCCCAGAGTGGGGGATGGAAACGACGTCGCCGCCCGGCTGATCCGAGGCGGGGTGGTGACGGTACCGGGATCGGCCTTCGGATCGGCGGCGAGAGATCACATCAGGATATCTTACGCCGCCTCCATGGGAGATATAAAAACGGCTCTCGCGCGGATGAGAGAAATTCTTTAAATAGGAGCTGCTTTATTCGTCGGGAAGGTGACGAGATGAAAGAGCAGGTGGAGACGAGAGAGCTTAAAGAGGGAAGGTACGTGATCATCGACGACGAGCCGTGCGTCATCAAGAGCATAGCCAAGTCCAAGCCGGGAAAGCACGGCGCCGCCAAGGCGAGGGTGGACGCCGTCGGGATCTTCGACGGCCAGAAGAGGTCCATCGTCCAGCCGGTGACGGCCAAGGTTTACGTTCCGATCGTGGAGAGGAAGTCCGGCCAGGTTCTGACGATCGGTGATACTTCGGCCCAGCTGATGGATCTCGGCGACTACAGCACCATAGACGTTCCCATCACCGAGGATGACCGTCCAAAGCTGGAAGAGGGGAAGGAAGTCCCCTATCTGCTCGTCATGGGCAGGACCAAGATGGATATACGTTAATCTGGATGTTCAACCGATCCAATTTTGCGGACGCCGACGCCGAGCCTGAGGAGGCGGAGTTCGTCATCGTGGGTGCGCCCTTCGATGCCACCACTTGCTTTCGGTCCGGGACCCGAGAGGGGCCCGGAGCCGTGCGGCGGGCGTCTTACAACTTCGAGACCTACGTCCATCGGCAGGGCATCGATTTCAGGGATATCCCCGTCGCCGATCTCGGAGACCTCGATCTGGGGGCCGACCCCGCCTATGCTCGGGAGACGATCCGAGAGAGCTTCGCCTTCATCCCGGAGAGGGCGATCCCGATATTCATCGGGGGCGAGCACTCCATAACCTCGCCCGTAGTGGCCGAGGTGGCCCGGCGGCACGGAGAAATAGGAGTCGTAGTCCTGGACGCCCATCTGGACCTGCGGGAGGAGTACGGCGGAACGAAGCTGAGCCACGCCTGCGCCAGCCGCTCCATCCTGGAGACGGAGGGGGTCGCAGGCTACGCCTCGATAGGGATCAGGTCCGGCGATTTGAAGGAGTACATCTGGGCCGAGGAGCACGGGGTCCATTATCACTCCAGCGACGAGGTCAGAGAGAGGGGGATCGAGCCGGTGCTGGAGGAGGTCCTGAAAGAGGTGGGGTGTGACCAGATCTACCTCTCCATCGACTTCGACGCCCTCGATCCCGCCTACGCTCCGGGGGTCGGAACCCCCGAGCCCTTCGGCCTATCCTCCTGGGATGTTCGGCATGTTGTGGATAAGGTGGCGCCAGGAGCCATCGGCCTGGACGTCAACGAGATCGCGCCCCAGTTCGACGGAGGCCAGACCGCGTCCCTGGGTGCGAAGCTGATCCGGGAGTTCATCGCCGCCAGGGCCTCGGCGAAGAGGTGATCCCGGAGCCCGGCAGTAAGGGGGCATTGACGCCGGACGACGGTTATAAGCTCTCCTGACCCTCTTTTCATCTCCAGAAGATCCAGGAATCATCAAATTCAACCCTGGTTGGCGAGCGTCCTTCGAATTGAGTCTGCCCTCGTCTGGCTCTGCTCGTCCAGGGGAACGATCTCAATCTTCTCCGCGGAATCGACACCTACTCCCAGGCTTGCGGCACGAGAGATTTGCTGTTGCTCAAATATGCGCCCCTTCGTCACCTCTGGCGTGGTCCCGTGAATACGCAGTAGGGCCACCCCAACAGCGTCGAGAGCCACTCTGTCGCTGGCCGCCAATAGCAGTCCCGGCCTGATCAAAGTTCCCTGCTCCGGTCCACCCTGAGAAAAGCCCTCTCCAGCGTCCATGAGCACCATTTTCGTTCTGTAGAACTTGTTTATCTCTGCAATCATGAGCCTCTGGAAGGGGGATGAATGCAGCTCATGCATGTAGTCGTAAGATGTGCCTCTGGGGCGGGATGCTATGAGCCCGACTGAGTTCTTCAAGGACATGGTAAAGTGCCCGCCGAATCTATGAGTCTTCAGGCAGCAGGTCTGGACCACTTCGTCCGCATCTATGAAGGCTCTGGCTATCTTGAAACCCCGCCTCCAATGCAGTCCCTCAGCCTGGACATCCTTCCAGCCGTCCAGATCCAGAGAATCGAGGTTATGGAGGGTGAAGCCCAGCTTTCGGGAGAGGTCCAAGACGCCACGATTTTTGAGGACCCTCGCTGTATCGCCCATGCCGCTGCGCTCGGCCATGATCAGGCGGCGGGAGCTCTTCATCAGATGCTCTGCTAAATGCTTCAGGGTCTCCGGATGGGTTGTGGCCGGGAATGGATCGTCGCTGTTGTAGTTTGCCTTGAGAGCGATGGTTCCATCAGTTTGCAGTTCGAACTCGTTGAATAGCCTCTTCAGCGCCTCCCCACGATCGGACGCATCTGCCAGGAGGACTCTGGATCTATCAGCCATTATACGGTAATTAAGCGATGGCATGCTATAAAAATATAAAGGATGCTCTTTCAGTCTTCTGGTCGATCATGTTCGATGTGTCTTGCTCGCATGTCATCTCCCAGGGCCCTTCATCGTAATATGTCTCAGATGCCAGCTGACGGACTCGCATAGTTTCGAGCTATTAGACATCGGGCGGGCTAATCGATATCTTCTTGAGAGCTTCGGCCGCTGCCGACCGGATCACCTCGTCCTCGTCCTTCAGAGCCTCCTTGAGGGCGTCGGCCGCCTTTATATCCCCAATTTTGCCGAGAGATGAGATGGCATTCAACCGTACGCCGGGATACTCGTCCCCGGTGGCTTTCGTGAGCGGATCGATTGCTCTCGCGTCTTTGAATCTGCCCAGAGCCCTCGCTGACTCCGATCTGATCCAGTAGTCCCCGCCCTTCAGAACTTCGATCAAGGGCTCGACTGCCCTGGGGTCTCCGATCATCCCCAGTGCTGCGACAATCTGTTGCCGGGCCTGGACGAAATCCATCCCGTTCGACCTGCGGATCTGGTCATCATGGAGCGCCTCAATGAGCGGCTCGACCGCTTTCTCGTCCCTGATTCTGCCCAGGGAGAGAGCGGCGTTCGTTCTCACCTCCATGTCGGCATCCTTGAGTGATTGGATGAGATGGTCGACGCCTCTGGGGTCGCCGATCGCCCCCAGAGCTCTGGCGGACTCCGATCTGACCCCGGGCTCATCATCCTGCAACAAATCGATCAGAGGTTCTACCGCTCTCTGGTCGCCGATCCTGCCCAGGGCGTCGGCCGCCCCCCATCGCACCCGATGGTCCTGGTCATCTTTCAAAGCTCTGATCAGGGGGTCAACAGCTCTGGGATCGCCGATATCTCCAAGTCGAACTGCGGCAAGCAGCCTATCAGACGCGGGTTTGCACCTCAATTTCTCGATGAATTCGTCCACCTGATCTCTAACGGCTGTCATATCTTAGCTCCCTGATATTCTGTAACAACCGATGAAGTATTTTTCTATGTCGGCATAAAGGTCATTCCGGGACCGCCCGAAGCCTCATCTACTGAAGCCTCATCTCCTGAAGCCTCATCTCCTGAAGCCTCATCTCCTGAAGCCTCATATCGAGTCTCTTTAAGACATGAAACGTGGAGGATCGGTCCTCAGACCATTTCCCTCATTTCGAGAGACGTCTGGCATCGGCCCGGCCTGGCGAGCTTGTCCGATCATCCTCTCCACCCGACACCTGGGTCGGGAGGGCCCAGGCCGATCTCATTTAAGGACCACTGGCCCCTCTCGAAGGATCTCTCAGGCTGGCCGGATCTTCAAGATCTCGCCGGTGTTGCCGACCGGTCCCGGCTCATCGGAGACCAGGACGTAGATCTCTCCGGAGTCGTCAACGCCGAAGGATCGGACGAACCGATCCGCTCTCCCACTGGGACTATCGGCGACCTCGATCTCCTCCCAGTCCCACAGTCCATCGGCAGAGGGCGCGGCCAGGAGAAGGGTTCCGTCGCCCCGGCCGAAGCTCTTGGACCAGTCTGCGAATATATACTTTCCTCGCAGCTCCGGCAGGTCCTGACCGCGATAGACGTAGCCTCCCACTACGGCCATCCCCAGATCGTGGCCGTACTCGATGATGGGATCGATGAGAGTCTCGCCCCTGGCATCCTCGTCCGGACAATCGTCAGAGCCGAAGCAGTGGGTCCCCTCCCTGATGTTCCAGCCATAGTTGCCTCCACTGGTCACCAGGTCCACCTCCTCCCAGAGGTTCTGGCCAGCATCGGACACGTAGAGGAGATCCTCGTCGAAGGAGATCCTCCAGGGGTTCCTCAGCCCCAGCGCGTATATCTCGGGAAGTATCCCCTCCCGATCCACGAACGGGTTATCGGCGGGGATGGCGTAGGATCTGCCCTCTTCTGCACCGTCGACGTCTATCCGCAGGATCTTGCCCAGAAGGGAGGAGGTGTTCTGGCCGTTTCCATCGGGAGCATGGCCGAGTCCCTCATCGTCAGCCCCGCCGCCATCGCCCAAGGGAACGTAAAGGTACCCGTCAGGGCCGAAGGCGATGGTTCCGCCGTTGTGGTTTAGCTGGGGCTTGTCCACCTGGAGGATGATCTTCTCGCTGGTCGCGTTCACCCTCTCTGGGTCGCTCTGGGAGACGGAGAACTCGGAGATGTGACTGATGCAGTTCCATCCCTCGGGGGCCCCTTCTCCGAGGGGGGCGCTGTAGAAGACGAAGAGCCGCCCGTTCTCAGGGTAGTCGGGGTGGAAGGCCAGGCCCAGAAGACCGCGCTCGTCGAACCCGCTCCTCAAGCTGATCATCCTGTCCCTCAGATCCAGAAAAGGCTCCTCAAGGACAGTGCCGTCGGCCTCCACGATCTTCACCAGCCCAGTCTGCTCTACGAGGAACATCCTTCCGGTCCCATCTTCTGCGCTGATGAAGGCGATGGGGGCGGTGAAGCCTGCGGCCACGGGCTCAAGCCCGATCATCGTCTTTGCGGGATCCGGGCCGTTCGAGCCATCGGCGGCCGTCACCACCACTTCCCCCTTCATGAAAGGATGAGGCTTGCAGTGATAGCTGTACGTGCCCGGCATAGAGAAAGTGTGCTCGAAGACTCCGTCGTTGGCCATCCCTCCGGAGTCGAAGGATCCGTCGTCCGCGGTTACGGTATGGGTTGTCGGATCGTGGTTGATCCAGGTGACGGTGGTCCCAACGGTGACGTTGATGGAGGCGGGCTGGAAGGAGTAGCTCTCGATATCAACCGTAGTCTGCAAGTATTCCGCGCAACCCGTTGTGGCCGTCGCCAGAATCAAAAAAAAGATTGAGGCGATGATCTGTCTGTAATCTTTTTTCATGGTCTAATCCTCGTCGTTTGAGGCTTGGGAAAGACTATGTTGGTTCTTATAGAATAAATGATATTGGCAAGTATACCACGCTGGTCTATCAAAGCCCAAAGATGCCGATCGCATTCAATCGATGATCCTGCGCTTATGGAAGTGGAGATGGTTGCGGGAAATGGGGGGCTCGAAATGCTGGAGAAGATCTATGAGGTCTGAGATGCGGATGAGGAAGCGCTACTGTAGCTGAAGCAACAGCAACCGATGCCTCGGAGAGTTTTGAGGCTGGTGTGGTTTATTCATAATAAAAATAAGCTGTTGGCAGGGTTGCGCATCCTATGAGCCCCAATTTGTGGGTGATGTTCAGGCGATGGGTGCTCCGACCCGGCCGGTTATGTAAAAAAACCGGCTCTAAGAGAACTCACACTCGTAGTCGAAGTTGGGAAGGAGGATCTTGTTCATCTTCCTCACCACAAGCTTTGCCTGCTCCAGAGATAGCTCGTTTTCCTGCATCTTGTCCAGGACGGCGGTCATCATCAGCTTTCCTCTCATATCTTTATCTTCTTTTTCGGGGACCAGATTCATCCTCGCATGGTCGTAGCCCTCATCCAGCCAGTTTGCGATCTTCTCCAGAAACTCTGGGAAAAGGTCAGGCATCTCTTGCTGCTGCCGAATCCAGAACACAACATCGTATACTCCTGACATTTCCATCCTCCAAGTATTCTTCTCTGAAGAAATTGATACATCTTCAGGCGAACCAATTCTTATATTTTGAAGACAAACTTATTAAGGTTATCGCTCAATATGGAGAATAATTTGATTTTTAGATGGGCGAATGTTGAAAATATTTTCAATGAATGTCACAGCATGGAGATAATAAGTAGCATGACCGAGCATTTATTGCCAGAATCAGTGTTAAACAATTGAATATGTCAAAAATACTCCATCAAAAATTCATATAAAATTTTTTGAAGCTAAGTTCGTTTATTTGAGACAATTCGCTGATATAAGGAGATATTAATTTATTCATTTATTCAATTATCGCCGTTCATATACCAAACATTTTTATGTCGAAGAATCTCAAGACTATATGGTGATATAAAATGACCGAAGATAAAGATCTGGGTGAAATGATAAACACCTTCGACATGGCAGCAGGCGAGGCGCTGGGAAAAAGGGAGAGCCATACTCCCAGGATAGAGGCACCGAGTTCGGTCAAGGCCGACGAAGTCTTTGAGGTCAAGGTCTCGGTCCAGAATCATCCCAACAAGCCGGAGCATTCCATTCGATGGATTGAGGTATACTTCCGAGAAGAGGGGAGGGCATTCAACCCCATAATGCTGGCCAGGATAGACTTCACCCCCGTATACTCCGACCCGGAGGCCAGGTTCAAGCTGAAGCTCTCCAAGTCGGGCTCGATTATGGCCATGGAGTACTGCAACCTTCACGGCCTGTGGTCTTCCAAAGAGGAGATAAAGGTGGGATGATCGTCGAGCTGTGCTGCATTGCACCGGCAGAAGACGACGACCCGTCTCTCTTTTTAGCAGATAGATAGAAGTATCGAGCGAATTTTCTGAGAGGGGCATCACTCGTTCGGCCGGAAATACATTTTAACTTTTCGAATGAGATTTGGTAGAGCTCTGGATTCTCCGCTCTACGCTTTCGGCGCAGACCGTGGGCTCTTGCAGCACGCCTCGCATGGAGATCTGAATTCAGCCTCAGCGGGAATAGTCGGCCTTCACGTCGATGGGAGTTTTCCGTCCGCCCTTCTGGACGATATATTTTGTAGATTCCTCTGGGCTCCATGGCCCTTATTGGCCCCCTGATAGCTGATACTAATCGAGTTTCTTGACCGATAACGGACTTGACGATTGAGCTTTGCGGATGGAAGTTTGCAAAATCCTTTTATCTAATCAATTCTAAAATAGTTGAGCATGGTCTTCGTCCCCCTCCACTGCGTCCCCTCTTTCATCTCCGGTGTCTTAATATTAATTTTATTCAGAAAATTCTCAAGAAAAAATCATAAGGCCCTGGCCATGGCCATAATCGTCTTTGGAATTATCGGGCTTATTGGCTACCTATCCGAGGGACGCATCCGCTTTTATCCTCTGGATATCTTCACCTTCCATGCCTGGACAGGTCTGGCGACTTTTCTTTTATCAATTTATATATTCATAAATGGATTTCATCTTCGCAGGAGGCATTGCCACCTGGGCAGAATAATCTCGTTCCTGGCCTCGGTCGCTCTCCTTACGGGGCTGATGCTCTTCTTCGGCCTCACCTTCAATTAGGAACCGGATTCATCTCGCCATCCCGGACGAGGATGCCGGGCGCTGGAGCCGGGCGCTGGACGGCCGGGAGGCGGGCAGGTCGGGAATCTTGCAGTCGGGAGATCCTGATCAATCCTCAGGGGATGGAGCAGGCCCACCTGGAACCTTTTTCCGAGTGTCTTTTATAGGTCGGTCCACTCAACTGCGGGATAAAGCGGAGCGTTCAAAGGATGGAAGGATAAATCTGGGAGATCATCGCAGCCCCGATCAGCTTACGAAACTTGTGAATTTTCGAGCAGGATTGGTCGGGGATCAGATTCTCCTCAAAATCTCGGCTTCTGGAGGCTGGACCCCCGGATCTTCCTGGAGTCCTCTTCAAGCGGCAAGGTTGGGCTTCTCTCGCCAAAGGAGCCTCTCGATGGTGTCGCTCAAGCTCTCGCCCTCCCTCTTTCGCTCTTCAGCATCTCATAGGTCTCCTTTGTCAGGCCGGTGTCATTGTCCATGCATACAATATTAACCTGTTTTCTGATTCGTTGCGATAAGGTTAGCTAAAACTCCCCAAAGTAATCCAGGTCGGCTTTTTTTATCCGATAGGTTGCTACATCAGCAACGCCGATGTCATGGTCTATCATGAGCTGAGCTAGCTGCTCCCCATCGATGAGGACAATCTTAGTTTGGGGGACTGCACATACGTAAGCTTTTGCCTCATTGGAGAACTGAGATGTAGTTATTAGCACACCTTTGCGAGCATTTTGCCCCATAAGGCTGCCTGCAAATTCCCTTACCGTTGGACTGCCTACGGTCGTTTGCCATCTTTTCGCCTGAATATAGACCGCGTCTAAGCCCAACCGATCCTCCTTTATGATCCCGTCTATGCCTCCATCGCTGCTTCTTCCTACCGCTTGACCTGCATCTTTCCTGGAGCCGCCATAGCCCATGGCGACAAGAAGATCCACTACAAGGTTCTCAAAGAATTGGGGTGAGCAGTCCATTATGCGTTCGAGGAGTTCCTGAGCCAGTTGTTTTCTAAGCTCTTCATGGGTTTCCTCCAGAACTTCCTCAGGTGGTTTATCAGCTTTTTCTCCATTATTAATTTCCTCAGTATATTGTAATCCGTTGGTGCCCGAATCTGAAAACTCCATTATAAATTTGTCATTGAACTTAGAAGGATCAAACTTTAGAATATCATGGCCGAGATCGGTAATCTTAAACTTTCCCCACCCTGTAGTTTCTAAAAGTTCAGCTTTTTTAAGACGCATTTGTGCCCATCGAACCCTATTTTCGAACTTGCCCTGTTTTCCGTTTGGAAGCCTCTCCTTCTTCTCTTCATCAGTTATATCAAAACATCTAGATAAATTTTCGATCATCTCTCGAATGCTATGCTCTTTTCCATCCTCGATGCTTCTCAAGAATGGATAATATATGCTTTGATAATCGGGCATCGCCATCTTCGCCAGGCCTCCATCATCCCCTAACTTCAAGCCCATATATAAAAGTACCATATTTCTCTTTCAACCTCACACCTGAACACCTTTCCAATTCACCCTATCAACTCCTCAACTCCCGAAAGGTCTCGCCCCACAAGCTGCGCTCCCGGCATCGGTCCGAGATGTTTCCTCCCACCGAATGAAGATAGAATCTTATTAAAAAGAATGACTCTCTAACTAAATATAAAATATAAAAAAAATTCACACTTTCCTCTTCTCCCCCATCAGGGCCTCAAAGCCCACCAGAACGTCCTGCATCTCCGAGGAGATCGCCTCCTGACGCCTTTTTCGGTACTGGCTGGAGAGCTCATTGAGGTGCTCCTCGATGTTCCTCTCCGCCGCCTGCATCGACGAGAGCCTGCTGGCGTTCTCGCTGGCCAGGGACTCCACGAAGGCCCGGTAAAGGGAGGCGAAGATATGCTCCCGGACCAGGGAGGAGAAGAGCCGCTCCGGGTCCATGGAGAAGGTGGGCAGAGATCGGGAGGGCCACCTCATCTCGGCGAGATCGTTCAGCCATGCGGGGTCGAGGGGAAGGAGCCGGGTCATGGCCGGGCGGAAGGCCGCCAGAGGTCCCGGCACCGGCCGGTTGTAGAAGAGGACGATCCGGTCCAGGCCTCCCTCCCTCCGCCACTCCTCGATCTTGACCAAGACCTCCCCCATCACCTCGGCTATGCCCAGAAAGTCGCCGGAGAAGGAGAACCTCCCCTCGACCTGGAGGCCTCCATCTTCCAGGTGGGGGATGACCCTCTCGCCCACGGCCACGGCCCTGGTGGCTTCGGGGTCCATCTCGGCGATCTCCCCCAGGGCAAAGCTTGCGATCTGCGGGTTGAACTTTCCGCAGAGCCCCTGCTCGGAGCCGAAGATAACCGCCCCCAAGAGCTCCGGCTTCTCCGCCGGGAACGGACCCAGAACGATCTTTCCGCTCTTAATCACCACAGTAAGCCCCAATTCGATGGACCTTGCGTACTCGCCCAGGGACTCGACCGCCCTTTCATATTCGCGAATGTTCGTCGAGCTGATGGCCTTCATTATCCTGACCACCGACTGCAGCTCCCGGGCGTTCTTGATCTTCCTCTTCACCCTCTCCAGCTCTTCCACGACCCGCCCTCCCTCAACCCTGGAGAGCCTCTTTGAAGATCTTCAAAAGCAGATCACGATCTTCGCCAGTCAGCTTCTCGCCCGACCTGATCCTCTGAATGATCTCCGGCTGCCTTTCCCGAAGGGCCTTTCTTATCGCCTCCTTGGCCGAGGCGACCTCTCCCAGGGGAACTCTGTCCAGAAGGCCCGAAGTCACCGCCAGGAGGACTGCGATCTGCTCGGGGGCGGGGATCGGCTCGAACTGGGGCTGCTTCAGAACCTCCCGGATCCGCTGCCCCCGTTCCAGGATCCTTCGGGTATCCTCGTCCAGCCTGGTCCCAAACCGGGTATAGGCCTCCAGGTCCTCGAACTGAGAGTAGGTGAGGCGGAGGTCGCCTGCCACGCCGGAGTACGCCGGAAGCTGGCTCTTTCCGCCCACCCGAGAGACGGACATGCCCACGTCGACCGCCGGAAGGATCCCTTTCCCGTAAAGCTGGGGGGAGAGGTAGATCTGGCCGTCGGTGATGGAGATGAGGTTGGTGGGGATGTAGGCGGAGATGTCCTGGGCCTGGGTCTCGATGATGGGAAGGGCGGTGAGGGAGCCTCCCTCTTTGAGGTTCGTCGCCCTCTCCAGGAGCCTGGAATGGATGTAGAAGATGTCCCCCGGAAACGCCTCCCTTCCCGGCGGGCGGCGGAGGAGGAGGGAGAGCTCCCGGTAAGATCGGGCGTGGCGGGTCAGATCGTCGTATACGATCAATACGTCCCTTCCTCCTTCCACGAAGTGCTCGGCGATGGTGGTGGCGGAGTAGGGGGCGATGTAGTTGATCCCGGGCGGATCGTCGCCAGTGGCCACCACGGCGACCGTGTTCTCCATGGCCCCGTTCTTGCGGAGATCGGCCATCGTCTTCGCCACCTCCGACTTCTCCTGACCGATGGAGGAGTAGACGCAGACTACGTCCCCGTCCCTCTGGTTGATGATGGCGTCGACGGCGACGGCGGTCTTCCCGGTTTGCCGGTCTCCCAGGATCAGCTCCCTCTGGCCCCGGCCGACGGGGACCATGGCGTCCACCACCATCACCCCAGTCTCCAGGGGGACGTTCACCGGAGCCCGATCCATGATCGCCGGAGCCTCCCGCTCGATGGCCCTTTTCTCCGAGGTCCGGATCGGCTCCCCCTCGTCCAGAGGATCGCCCCGCACGTTCACCACCCGGCCCAGGAGCTCGTCGCCCACCGGCACCTCCATCACCTTTCCGGTCCGGTGGACCACCTGCCCGGCCCGGACCTTCTCGCTCTTGTCCAGGAGGATCACCGCCACCTCCTCGGGGTCCAGGTTGAAGGCTATCCCCAGCCGGTCGCCGGGAAAGACGACCAGCTCCTCGGACCGGACGTGGGGGAGCCCTCTGATCCGGGCGATCCCCTTGCCCACGAAGGATACTACCCCGATCTCCTCGAACTTGAGCTGGAGCTTTTTACTGTCCAGGGAGTGGCTTACGGCGCCGAAGGCGAAATCCAGGGCCTCGCCGACCGCCTCGTCCCCCCTCTTCATCTCGGTCATCTCGCCCGCTTCTCTTTTGGAGCTCTCTGCTCCAGGACCCGGGAGAACTCTGCCTCCAGGGAGTCCAGGTATCCGGCGATGCTCCAGGAGATCTCCGCGTTTCTTGCGGAGATCTCGATCCCGGAGATCAGATCTTCGTCGATCTCAAAGCGGACCCTCGCCTCGGTCCCGGTCTGTTCCCGCAGGACCTCCTTTATCTTCAGCTGGACGTCAGCGGGGATCTCAAAGGCGCTCCTGACCACGATCAGCTGCTCAGGATATTTATAAAATTCCTTGAAGGCCTCCTTCTCGGATTCTTCCATCTCCTCCAGCCGCTCTATGAAGGTCCTGGTCATCTGCCTCTCCAGCACCTCGTCAGCCAGGTCCTGGAGGACCCGGCGGGATATGGCGTAGACCTGGCTTCCGGTCCTCTCTTTGAGGTCGTCGAGGAACGCCTTCTTCTCGCTCTCCACCGCTCCGTACCACTCGGCCTTGCTCCTCTCCACCTCGGCCTCCGCCTTCTTCTCCAGCTCCGCCCTGAAGCTCTTGGCGTCCTCCTTCGCCCTGATCAGCATCTCCTCGTGCTCTGCGGAGATCTCCTGCTTCTTTTTCAGATAAGTCTCTCTCTCCTCCTCCGCCTCTCTCTTCTTCTCTTCTACCTCCTCAAACCGGGAGGAGATGACCCGCTCCCGCTCGTCCATCAGCTTCAGGACCGGCGCGTAGAGGAAGTGCCTCAATAGGAGCACCAGGATCAGAAAGTTCGCCATCTGGGCCAGGGTGGTGAAGTAGTCGATCTGCACCGCTATCCACCCATGCTCGCGACGTAGTCCCAGAACGGGTTGGAGAAGATCAGGATTATGGATATCACAAAGCAGTAGATGGCGGTGGACTCGATCATAGCGAGGCCCACAAAGAGCGTTCTGGTGATGGTGTTCGCCTCGTCGGGCTGCTGGGCGATGGCGCTGAGGGCGCGGGAGAGGGCCCAGCTCTCTCCCACCGCGGGGCCGATCGAGCCTATGGCGATGGTCAGGCCGGATATGATTATTGAAGTCATCCCTATCGTATCGATCGCAGCCATGTCACGTTCCTCCTTCAGGTTCTTCCTTCAGTTCCTTTCTTCAGTTTTCGTTCTTGAGTTTGTACTTCAGCTCGTTTCTTCAGTTTTATCTCTCCGGTTCCATTTTCAGTTTGTCTCTCCAGTTCCATTTTCAGTTTGTCTTTCCAGTTCCGTTTCAGTTTGTCTCTCCAGTTCCGTTTCAGTTTGTCTCTCCAGTTCCGTTTCAGTTTGTCTCTCCAGTTCCGTTTCAGTTTGTCTCTCCAGTTCCGTTTCAGTTTGTCTCTCCAGTTCCGTTTCAGTTTGTCTCTCCAGTTTCATTCATCAGTTCTCCTTCCTTCTCCTGCCCCTCATGCGGTTCCTCTCCCTCAACCTTCTCGTCCGAGGCGGCCGATACTATGTACACCGTGGCCAGGACGGCGAAGATGTAAGCCTGGACCTGACCGATCAATAGCCCGAAGAGGTCCATGATTACGGGCAGAAATAGGGGGGCGAGAGAGATCAGGACGGCCACCAGGAGGGTCTGGCTCATCATGTTCCCGAAGAGCCTCAGGGCGAGGGCCACCGTCCGGGAGATCTCCCCGATGATGTTGAAGGGGAGCATCAGGGGCGTCGGCCGGATGTAACGCCTGAAGTAGGCGGAGGCTCCCTGCTGTAGGATACCAAAGACCGGGACGGCGAAGAAGACGCAGGCGGCCAGGGCTGCGGTGGTGGAGAGGGAGCTGGTAGGCGACCGGTAGCCGGGCACGATCCCCAGGATGCTGGAGAGGGAGAGAAACAGGAAGACGGTTCCCGAGAAGGGGAGATAGGGGTCGGAGTCTCTGCGAGCGATCTCCCGGATCTCCTTTCTCATGAAGCCGATGATCGTCTCCAGGGCGACCTGCCTTCTGGAGAAGGGGGGCGTTGCCGATAGTTTCCGCGCGGACGCCCAGGCCAAAACGATCAGAATTGCCATCACCATCCAGGTGAAGAGGAGGGTCTCGTTGAGGGTGACCACCCCCCAGTTCCAGACGACCGCCTCATCGGGGCTCAGCTCCACCATCCTTATGCCGCCTCCCTCCGGGGGTGGCGGCCGAGCCGCCCCACCAGGACCATCTTGGTGACGATGAAGCCCGCAAGGGCGAAGGCCAGAGCTTCAAGCCCGGTCTCGACCAGGAGATAGAAGCCGAGGATGCATACTGCCGACCGGAAGAGGAAGCTTCCCAGGGTCAGAAGCATGGGCGCCCTGGAACCGGGGAGCCGGCTCATGGTCAGCCAGAGGCCGCCGAAGAAGAAGACTCCGAGTCCTATCCCAAAGGTGAAGCTGAATATGGGCAGAAGATGCTCATTCATCCGGCTATCTCCCCTCTATCTTCAGGTTTCTCTCCTCTACCTCCGGGTTTATCCTCGATCCCCGCCACTCTCTCCTCGATCACTGCCTGCACACCTCGATCACTGGCACTCTTCCCTCGATCCCCGGTTTTCTCCCCGGTCACCGGCACTCTATCCTCGATGACTGCCTGCTCTTTTCGATCTCCGGGTTTCTCCTCGATCTCCGCCCCTCTCCCCTCGATCTCCGTCTGCTCCTTTCTGACCCAGTACCAGGCGTTGGCGCAGCCCAGGATCAACCCGGCGGAGAGGAGGACGAGGGTCCAGGAGATGGGGCCGGGGTATCTGGTATCGATCCAGACGCCGATGGCCACCCCGATGAGGGTGGGGACCGCCACCGACCACCCGATGACCCCCATCATCCCCAGGCCAAACCATATGCCTCTGGCCCGCTCCCTTCGCGCCTTGATCTTCCGCTCCTCCTTTGCGCCGATCTCCTCTTCAAAATCTTCTCTATCTCTCTCCATCGTGTTCCCTGTCTGTCTCTCTCGTCTCTTCCCCGTCTATCTCTCGTCTCTTCCCTGGCTTCGTCTCTTGCCTGTTTACATCGTCATGTTCCCGGACTACATCTTCTCAAAGACGCTCCGGGCGAAGTCCGCTTCGAGCTTTGCGAGGATGGTCCGGGTCTTCTTCTCCCTCTCGTCCAGGGCCCGAAACTCCTCTCGAACCGCCCTCTTCAGCATCCCCAGGTCTCTGCTCCGCATCGCCTTCCTCGTGGAGACCGTCACCTGAGAAGCGCATTTTACCAGGATCCCCTCGTCGATGGCCAGAAACTCCTCCTCCTCATCGGAAACGAAGGAGAAGATCCCGGGCACCAGGGCGGCGACGAAGTCGATGTGCCTGGGAAGGATGCAGAAGGAGCCGTTCTCAGCCTCGGCGACGACCTTAGCCACCTCCTGGTCGATGAGCACCGCAGTGGGGAGGAGGACCAGAAGCCTCATCCTTCCGCCTCCTCGATCTTCCCTATCATGTAGAGGGACTTCTCCGGACGGTCTCTGAACTCGTCGTTCAAGATCCGCTGGCAGCCGTCGAGGGCGTCTTCAAGCCCCACCATCTTTCCCTCCTGGCCGGTGAAGTGCTCCGTGGTGGCGAAGGGCTGGCTCAGGAACCGCTCCAGCCGTCGGGCCCGATTTACCGTCTTCTGGTCGTCTTCGGAGAGCTCCTCAAGCCCCAGCATGGCGATGACGTCCTTCAGCTCCTCGTACTCGGCGAGGGTCTTTCGGATCCTCTGGGCGATGTTGTAGTGCCTCGATCCGACGATGGTGGGGCTCAGCATCCTGGACCTGGATTGGAGGGGGTCTATCGCCGGATAGAGCCCCTGGCTGGCCATCTTCCTGGACAGAACGATGGAGGCGGAGAGGTGGCCGAAGGCGTGAGTGACGGCGGGGTCGGTGAAGTCGTCTGCGGGGACGTACACCGCCTGGACCGAGGTGATGGCCCCGGATCGAGTGCTGCAGATCCTCTCCTCGAACTCCGCCAGCTCCGTGGCCAGGGTGGGCTGATACCCGACCCGCGAGGGGAGCTGGCCCATCAGCCCCGAGACCTCGGAGCCGGCCTGAACGAAGCGGAATATGTTGTCGATCAGCAGCAGCACGTCCTGCTTGAGGTCGTCTCGGAAGTACTCGGCCATGGTGAGGGCGGCGTGGCCTACCCGGAACCTCGCCCCCGGCGGCTCGTTCATCTGGCCGAAGACGAGGATGGTCTTGTCCAGGACGTTGACATCCTGGATCTCCCGGTAAAGCTCCTCTCCCTCCCGGGATCGCTCTCCGATGCCGCAGAAGATGCTGATCCCCTCGTATCGGCCGGCGATGTTGTTGATCAGCTCCATAATCAGGACGGTCTTGCCTACGCCGGCTCCTCCGAAGAGGCCGGCTTTGCCCCCCCGCTCCAGGGGGGAGAGGACGTCGATCGCCTTGATCCCGGTCTCGAAGATCTCCGAGGTGGTGGTCCGCCGAGATATGGGTGGAGGTCTCTGGTGAATGGATCGGAGCTCCTCCGGCTCGGGGCCGTCCTTCCCATCCGTCGCCAGGCCGAAGACGTTGAAGACCCGGCCCAGAAGGTTCTCCCCCACCGGGACGGTCAGGGGCCGGCCGGTGTCCTCCACCGGAGAGCCCCGGGCCAGCCCCGAAGTGGGGGTGAGGGCGATCCCCCTCACCGTCTCGGAGTCGAGATGGATCAGAGCCTCGATCACCACCTCCCCTCCGTCTCCGGCCAACAGGACGCTGTTGATCTCCGGGAGCGACTCCGCGAACCGCGCGTCCACGACGCTTCCCCGGACCGAGACCACCTCTCCCCGGCTCGATGAGGTCAAGCTTTCATCTCACCCCGGCTCCATCCTGGTTCAAAGCCGCTTCCACCTCGGGTCTCATCTCACCG
This sequence comes from Methanothrix sp., assembly GCA_036733325.1. Taxonomy (GTDB): domain Archaea; phylum Halobacteriota; class Methanosarcinia; order Methanotrichales; family Methanotrichaceae; genus Methanocrinis. The sequence goes on along the minus strand of DAINAQ010000003.1, from coordinate 8,806 downwards.
TCGGCCTTTCGCCCTCTTTTCCTGCGGCGCCGAAGTGCTCTTCTATCTCCAGCTCCACCTCCAGCTTCTTCTTTTTCTGGTCTTCCTTGTAGCTGATCTCCAGGGTGATCGGCTCCTCGGGGTGGAGCTGGATCTTCTGCTGAGAGAGCCCCATCTCCACCGTCCCCCCTCTGTCCAGGGTGTCCGCCAGCTCCCGGAGGAAGGCCGAGGTCTCGGCGAGGCTGAGGGGGTACTCCTCCTCGAAACTGCCCCCATCGGCCTTCTCCTCGGCTTCGGGCTTCCTCTCTTTCTCGGGTCCTTTCTCAGCTTCTCTTCCGGAAGCGTGCTCTATCACGGGCATCAGAATCGCTCCTTTGATTAAACAGATATTTATTTAGAGACGCATAATTAATAAATTTATCCCCTTGACCGAGATCAATCGAAAAAATTGATTTCAAAAAGGGAAGCCCAATCGATCTGGTTATTCCGTCCCTCACCGCTTCTCTCCAAGAATCTCATCGGATGGGGCAAAGGCGCTTGGTGATGTGGGGAAATCTCTCCGGATTCTCTCTGTCCTTTGCTATCCATTATTCGTGATCTTCTGCAGCTTTCTCCTCCGTCGATGGTTCATGACGTCCTTCATGATGTACTCCCGCCAGGTTCGGTCTCCTTTGGCCATTGAGAGCTGCTCGAACTCCTCATCGTCGAGGCTGATGGTGATGTATCTCATTATTTACCTCTCACTTTTGAGCGGAAGGGTCACCTGGTGGTGTAGCCGCCGTCTATGATCAGCTCCGATCCGGTCACGAACTTGGCCTGGTCCGAGACCAGGTAGAGGACGCCGTAGGCTATGTCGTCCGGCTCGCCGATGTGGCCGATGGGGTGGATTCTGTCCAGCTCTCTTCGGAGATCCTCAGCGGGGACGTTAAGCTTCGTGGACTGATCGTTGAGGAAGTCTTCCACCATGGGGGTCCAGATGAAGCCGGGATGGACCGAGTTCACCCTGATGTTGTCTTTGGCGTAGAAGAGGGCCCCCGTCTTGGCCATGATCCTGTTGGCGGCCTTGGTGGCGTGGTAGGCGGGAACGTCCTGGGCTCCGACGATTCCGTATATCGAGGATATGTAGACGATGTTCCCTCCCCCGCCCTTCTTCATGTAGGGGACGACGTACTTGGTGCAGAGGAAGGCTCCGGTGACGTTGACGTCGAATACCTTCTCCCACTCCTCTCGAGTGTATTCGTGGATGGGCTTGTTGGGGCCGGAGATCCCGGCGTTGTTCACCAGGATGTCCATCCTGCCATACCTCTCGTGGACGGCTCGCACCACCTCTTCGACCCTCTTCTCGTCGGTCACGTCCAGCTGGTAATACTCGGCGGATCCCCCGGCAGATCTGATCTCCTCGGTGACCCTTTCCCCCTCGTCCTCGGTCCTTCCGGTGATGATCGAGATCGCACCCTCGTCGGCCAGAACCTTTGCGATCGCCTCGCCTATGCCATAAGTCGAGCCGGTGACTATCGCCGTCCTGCCCTCCAGCCGTCCTTTATTATCTTCTTTCATCCAAACACCGCTTTATTCGTCATGCTCGATCGTCTATTCAAAGCGTAACTTGCGAACTCGCCACTTGGGATGGCAAGCAAACAAGAGAAATCTATCGCCATTCATCATACTGGAGAGGACAATCTCGCCCTTCAATATCTCGCCCTTCAATCGGATTTTTTTAGTGGATCACTTCAGCTTGGCCTTCGCCTCTTCCATCGCCCTTCTGATATCAATCATGGCCGAGGACATCCCCTCCTTGAAGTCGGTCCAGGATGTACCGGTAGCCCTCTGCAGCTCTGCCAGCTTCTCTTGGGCAGTCTTCTGCTTGTCCTGGAGCATCTCGATCTCTTCTCTATATCTGTACCTGATCTCGCCCTCAGCCCGCTCAGCCTTCGACTTGAGCTTGTCCAGCTCAGTAGACCACTCGTCCATCTCCGTTTTCGTCTCTTGGATGAACGCCTCTTTTTCCATCTCTTTCTTCGCCATAATGTATTTGTTGGTATTTTTTATATTAATAATTATCGGTCAAACCTATAAGAATTTTATATAAAGATATAGTACGGTAAATATCAAAGTTTTACTCGATGGAGTATTTCTCAGAATATGAAAGAGACTTGATCCTGAATCCCTAAAGTGTATATTTATCTTTCGCCTGATTCAATCATAAAATAAAATTTTCAAATATATTTTGTATATCAATTTGAGTAGAGCTTACACTTATATAGGAGATTCTCCAAAAATAATTAGGAGATTTTTATGGCAGAGCAGATCTATCGAGAAGTTGAGACCCTGCAGGATATCACCAAGATCAATGAGGAGATCCGGGCGGAGATCAGAAACGCAGACACCCGAGATAAAGTAACGGAGCTGAAAAGGAGGAGCAGATATCTGGTAGTTCTCCTGGCTCCGGATAATCCCACGGGCCTCGCCGAGAAGCTCAGAAACGAAGGGAAGCTGGAGAACGCTCAGAAGAGGGCCTGGGAGGAGTACGAAAAGACCGCCGAAGTTGCCAACGACCACAGACACGGAGGTCCGGAGTACTCCGTGGGCGAAAAGCCCGATTACGTATGAGACATGTATGAGGCGTTCTATTATGACATATAAAGAGACGACTGAGAAGTATAAAGGAGAGACGAAGACCTACTGGCTCACCTATGAGGTTCCAAGTAAATCTACTGAGGTGCCGGTGGATAAGGCGAAACGGTTCTACGTCCCTGGAAGGTTGAAAGAGACAGAAGGTCCGGATACCTTCGTGAACAAAATGGGCAATGATACCTACGGGATCAGGGTGACTTATGATAATCCAAGGAAAGGTTACGATGCGGAGAGGGGCGGGACCAGCTATCACGTCGAGCCCACTACGACCACTGTCACCAAGATCGTCGAGATACCTGAGGGCGCTATCAACGTCAAAATAACCGAAGAAGAGCCAAAATCGGCGATGGCAGTAAGATGAAAGAGATGCTCAGATATAACCTTTTATCTCAAATTTTTGAGTAATGGGGAGGGCACGACGATTCAGCATCTCATCTCTTCTTCCATCTGCCGTCGTCTTCATCCTTTTCGTAAACCTTCTTCACTGCGGCCCAGGCGACCTTGTGGGCGGTCTCCTCCCGGGAGGCGTCCCCCCGGCGATCTTCGGGATTGGCGTACTCGTCCCAGGCGTTGTTGAAGGCCTTCATGTAGATCTCCTGGGCGTGACTGGGCAGGTTATCTCTGACGCTCTGGGGAAGCTCGTCCGGGCTTTCGTAGGGCATCTTTTCTCACCGGAATTATATTCTGATCCAAGATTATTTAAGCTTTCCCTTACCAAATAAATTTCGTCCTAATTGCCGCCCCGAGGGCGAGCGTCCGATGGAAGGTACGGATCCGGCCACAAGGCCGTTTATAGAAGATCGAGCGTGGACAAAAATTTAATCTGGGAAGTAAATATATTCGGCTACAAATGATGGTGAGGATGTGTGTGGATGATATTAGGACTTGATCTTGAAAGGCTCCTCCAAAATCTGAAGGATTCGGATTTGGATGAGCTGCTGCGGATAGCAAAGGAGATGGATTGGAATGCTCTGGCATATTCGTCTGAAGAGCAGGAGGACTGGGAGAGGCTGAAGCAGAGTCTTGGGGAGGGTGATCTGAGAGAGACGATATCGCTGTTAAAGGGGGTGGATCTGGAAGGGTTGATCGATAGCTCCAAAAGCTCAAGCCTCGACGAATTGAAGGAAAGGCTGAAGAGCCTCGACCTGAAAAAGGCGATGATAGTCCTCGGCCTGATCTTGATGGCCGGGAAGGCTCTGGCAGAGGTCGGCGGCGAGGATGCCGGGAGGAATGGGGGGCCCGAAGCGACCTCGGCTGAAGAGACCAAGATCAGGATCGAAACTAAAACCGTGGAGATGGAAGCGGTTTCCGGAGATGAAGATGATGGGGAAGAAGACAAAAATATTTTCGTCGGCTCCAACGGCTCCGACAAATACCATCGGCCGGATTGCGGCCTGGCCAAGAGGATTTCGCCTAAAAACAGGGTCTGGTTTTCCAGTGTCCAGGATGCAAAGTCCCTGGGGTACAGGCCCTGCGCCATCTGCAGCCCATGCTGATGGTATTTTGAGCTGATGGAGAAACGGCTTTTATGTCTTGGATCAAGGAGCCTCTGATGACCTGCCCCGAAGATCGAGCGAGGGCCGCCGTCACCATCGACCTCCTCTCCCTGGAAGAGGCAAAGGGAGCGATCGCCGTCGGCTGCCGGCTGTCTCTCGAACGGCTCGACCGGCTCGAACGGGGCCTTGCTAAAGTCCGGACGGCCCGGGACGCGGGCCGCTTCGCCAGGGCCCTATCCATGTACCTTCTCGCCTCCCTCCCCCTCAGGCCCGAGACCTGTCCCTTCTGCGTCCAGCACTCAGGCGGGAACCGCTGCGGGGGTTGCGGCTACGCCGAGACCCACGGCGGGAGGTGCGACGCCGAGACCAGCGCCTTCGGCCAGCTCATTGAGGCGGTCTACGACCTCGCTGGACTGATCCACGCGATCCGTGATGGGCTCTCCAACGGAGCCGCCGATCCCGAGGCTGCGAAGGAGGGGCTTGCGGCCTCCATCGCCCGGTCGAAGGAGGCGGCGGAGCGGCTCCTGGCTGAATTGGCCGGAGCCGACGTCTCCGGGCTGATGGAGGCGAAGAGGGGTTACGTCGGGGCGATTCTGGAGGCGCTGCCCGCCGGGATCATCGGATCGACCGAGGTCGATCGGGCCATCAAGGAGGTCAAATCGAAGCTGGAGCGGTACTGGTGAGATACTGCAGAGATGATGGTGAGAAACACTCGCCTGAAAAGCTATAAATCAAACCTCAGTCAAGATATAGAGAGGGTGTTTTCATGGACATAAAAGAGACCCTCCGCCAGTATCCCTGCATCGTCGTCTTCAGCCTGTTCTT
>DAINAQ010000003.1:0-3772 GCA_036733325.1 Methanothrix sp. | reverse complement strand
ATGACCATGAAATGCAGCGAGCCTTGCCGCGGATTCTGTCGCTGGATAGAGACGCTGCCTCATCACAAGAAGTTCGTCCTCAAAAAGGAGGAGCACCCGGAGCTTCCAGGCTGCTTCAAGGAGACGATCCTCGGCGAGTCGGTCCCCGGATCGGTCCGCCAGCTCCGGGGGCCCAACGGCTCCCACGTCCACGAGTTCCCCGACCGATGGGTCCTCCATCGGGACATCGTCGACGCCGAGTCCGATCCCCTGGGCCACCTCCTCAGCGACGCCCCCGAGTATCTCGTCTCGGCCCTGGCGGGGCTGGCGACGGGGCTGATCGCTAGAAAGCAGCGGGACGGCAACGGCAAGAACGCCCTCCTCGCCGGATGGTCCATGACCGCGTTCATGCTCCTTCTGGGGAAGATGGGAAAGACCATCGGCGAGGACGATGCTGAGAACGAGGCCAAAGCGCCTCGCCTCTACTGAGGTGCGACGGACGACGCCGGGGCGGGGCCACTTCCTCATCTTAGGCGGTTATCATCCCGGCTGGGTTTCCGTATTAGAAGATGGAAAAGCTTGTGAGGGATAGTCGATGGTGGAGGCTGCGGGTCTAGTCGCTTACTTCTTCTACGCCTTCGCCTCGGTCTTCATCATCGTCAACCCGGTGGAGGCGACGATGGTCTTCGTCTCCCTCACCCCGGACGCCACCTCCGCGGAGAGAGCCCGGATATCCTTTCGGGCGGCTGCGGTCGCCTACTTCGTCGCCCTCCTCTTCGCCCTCAGCGGCGACATGGTCCTCCGCTTCTTCGGGGCGACCGTCGACTCCCTCCGGGTTGCCGGAGGCATCCTCCTCTTCATCATGGCCATCGAGATGCTGAAGGCGAAGCCCCGGAGGAAGGTGACGGCGGCGGAGCTGGCCGACGCCAGCGACCGGGAGGACGTCTCGGTCTTCCCTCTGGCCACTCCCCTCCTGACCGGCCCCGGGGCGATCACCACCGTCATCGTCCTGATGGGATCGGCTCCGGGAGCGATCGAGAAGGGGGTCATCCTTCTGGCCCTGACTGCGACCTTCGTCGCCACCTACCTGATCCTCAGGTCGTCGGAGTACGTAGGCCGGATCCTGGGGGTGACGGGCATTCTGGTGATGACCAGGATCATGGGCCTGATGCTGGGGGCCATAGCCGTCAACTTCGTCGCCATCGGTGCCTGGAACATCTACGCCGCCATGGCGGGGCTTTCTTGACGGCTTGCTCGATATCTCGCACCAGTCCCTGAACCCCCCCGCTCTCATTTGTCTGGCTCTAATCCGCCGGGCTCTCATCTCGGGAAGACTGATCGGGGTTCGGCTCCAACGCCCTTCCTACCAGGTCCACCAGGTCGATCACCTCGACCTCGCTTTCCGCATCCCTCAGGTTTCTGATGCAGAGGGGACAGCAGGATACGATGGCATCGACCCCCGGCGGGATGTCCGCAAGTCTCCGTCTTGCGATCTCCAGGGATAGGTCCGGGTACCCCGCCCGGACCCCGCCTCCGCCGCCGCAGCACCGGGCGTCCTCCCGGCTGTTCTTCATCTCCACCAGCCGGCAGATCGCCTTTATCACCTTCCTGGGGGGGTCGTAGATCCCGCCGTGCCTTCCCAGATGACAGGGGTCGTGGTAGGTGACGGCCATATCAAGCCTTTTCAGATCCAGCTCCGAGAGGCGCCCGGCGAGGAACTCGGGGACGCTGACCACCTCCAGATCCGGGGGGTAGTACTTCTTGAGGGTGGAGTAGCAGCCGGCGCATCCGGTGATCACGGTCTTCGCCCCGATCTCCCTTATCTGGCGGAGGTTTTTGTCGATGAGCTTTTTCGCGTCCGATCCCGTCCTGATCAGGGGGGAGCCGCAACACTCTTCATCGGGAAGGAGGGTGACCCCGAAGCGGCGGAGGATCTCGAAGGTCTTTTTCGCCACCTCCGGGTAGCGGTAGGAGTCGAGGCAGCCCACGAAGTAGACGCTGTCACTCCTCTCCTTCCTCCCCTCTCGATCAGCCCGGTCGGCGAGCCAGCCGAGCCGGTCCCCCAGCTCGCCGAAGGTGTTGCCGCTGGCGTTAAGCTTCGCCCTGAACCCGGCCTGGGCCCCGGTCATGACGCCCTGGGAGACGAGCCCCCTTCGTGCCTCCTGGACGATCTCGGGGGGGTTTGCCCCGGCGGGGCATTTGGCGGCGCAGATCCCGCAGGTGGTGCAGGTGTTGAGGCTGTCCAGTACCTCGGAGTCGGGGGCGAGCCCTTCGCCGAGGGCCTTGACGACCATGACCCGGCCCCGGGAGTTTCGCGACTCCCAGCCCAGGACCTCGAAGACGGGGCAGACCGACCGGCAGGTTCCGCACCGGACGCAGAGCTCGATGGCCCGAGGGTCGATCTCCAGCTTCAACTTCGCCCGCACTCTCATCCCTCGCCTCCCGAGGAGGAGGCGTCGTCGAGGCCGAGCTTTCCGGGGTTGAGGATTCCTTTCGGGTCGAGGGCCCCCTTTATCGCCCGCATCACCGATAGAGCGGAGCAGCCGAGCTGCTGGTTCATATACGCCGCCCGGGCCGCCCCGATCCCGTGCTCGGAGCTGACCGTCCCCCCCAGCCGGATCGCCGCCCGGTGGATGGCGTCTGCGGCGGCGAGGAGCCTCGCCCACTCGTCGACGTTCAGAACGTCGATGAAGAGGGCGACGTGGAGGTTTCCGTCACCGATGTGGCCGTACTTCATCGCCGGTAGACTGAACTGCTCAGAGATCGAGCCGATCTCCCGGATCAGGGCGGGGATCTCCTTCATGGGGACGCCGACGTCCTCGCCGACGTAGATCCGGCTCTTTGAGGGGTCGAGGCGGGAGACGGCCGCCCCCACCAGCCTTCGGGCCGCCCAGATCTCCTCCATCTCCTCCTCGCCCGAGGCGATCTCCACCCGCCGGGCCGTCGGCGAGCAGACTGAGGCGATCTCGGCCGCCAATTCGGCGGTCGACTGCTCGGTCCCGTCCACCTCGAAGAGGATGACGTCGCCGTCGGGAGGTAGAGCGAGGTCGGGGTCGCATCGCCGGAGGACCTCGATCGTCGTCCGGTCGAGGATCTCGCAGGCGGAAGGAACGATCCCGGCGGCGAAGGTTCTGGTCACCGCCCGGCCGGCCGCCTCGGCGTCGTCGAAGGAGGCGATGACCAGCCGGCGGGCCCTGGGCAGGGGCGCCACCCGAAGGACGGCCTGGGTGATAATCCCCAGGGTCCCCTCCGAGCCGATGAAGAGCCGGGTCAGGTCGTAGCCTGCCGCCGACTTGAGGGTCCGGGAGCCGGTTCTGACCACGGAGCCGTCGGCCAACACGACCTCCAGGTCCAGGACGTAATTTCGGGTCGTGCCGTACTTGACGCAGCGCATCCCGGAACCGTTGTTGGCGATGAGGCCGCCGATGGTGCAGAAGGCTGAGCTTCCGGGGTCGGGCGGGAAGAAGAAGCCGGATGGCTTCAGCGCCTCATTCAGCCGGGCCTGGACGACCCCCGGCTCGACGACGACGGCCAGGTTCGCCAGATCCATCTCGACGATCCGGTTCATCCCCGACATGTCCAGGACGATCCCGCCCCGGACCGGCACCGCCCCGCCCGCCAGGCCCGTCCCCGCGCCCCGGGCGGTGACCGGGACCCCGACCTCCGCCGCCAGGGCCACCACCTTCGAGACCTCCTCGGTGGTCAGGGGGCGGACGACGATGTCGGGCGTGCCCCTCACCTGGGAGGCGTCGGAGGAGTAGCAGAGCCTCTCCGAGGGGGCGGCCGAGACCCT
>DAINAQ010000002.1:29068-46308 GCA_036733325.1 Methanothrix sp. | reverse complement strand
AGCCTGGAGGACCTTCGTCCCCGTCTTCGATCACGACAAGTGCATCAAGTGCAGCCTCTGCGAGATATACTGTCCCGAGAGCTGCATCCACCAGATAGAGGGGAAGTTCATCCCGGATCTGGACTATTGCAAAGGGTGCAGCGTCTGCGCCCACGAGTGTCCGAGAGGAGCGATCACCATGGTTCTGGAGGAGAAATAGATGAAGAAAGTGGTGGAAGGATCCTATGCCATAGCCGATGCGGTGAGGTGCTGCTCTCCTGACGTCATCTCCGTCTATCCGATCACCCCTCAGACCCACATCGTGGAGCACCTCTCCGAGTTCGTCGCCGACGGAAAGCTCGACTGTGAGTACATCAACGTCGATTCGGAGTTCTCATCCCTCTCCTCCCTCATCGGCGCCAGCGCCGCGGGGGCCCGGACCTACACCTCGACGACCTCCCAGGGGCTGGCCCTGATGTTCGAGGTCCTCTACAACGTCTCCGGGATGAGGCTTCCCATCGTCATGACCACGGTGAACCGGGCCCTCAGCGCCCCTCTCTCCATCTGGAACGATCAGCAGGACGGCTTTGGAGTGAGGGACTCGGGGTGGATCCAGATCTACGCAGAGAACGTCCAGGAGGCGATCGATCTCACCCCCCAGCTCTACAAGATATCTGAGGACCCCAATATCCTCACCCCATCCATGGCCTGCATGGACGGCTTCATCCTCACCCACGTCTACGAGCCGGTGGAGTTTCTGGATATGGAGATGGTCCGGGAGTTTCTGCCACCTTTCAGGCCGGAGCACATCCTGGACCCAAAGGACCCCATGACCTTCGGGGCCTTCGCCGACCCCAGCTGGTTCACTGAGTTCAAGTACATCCAGTACCAGGCGATGGAGAGAGCCAGAAAGAAGATCACGGAGGTCTCCAGGGAGTTCGAGGAGATCTTCGGCCGGGGATACGGCGGCCTCATCGACACCTACGCCATGGACGACGCCGAGATCGCCCTGGTCACCATGGGATCGATCGTGGGGACCATAAAGGAGGCCATCGACGAGCTCAGGTCCGAGGGGGTCAAGGTGGGCCTGGTCAAGATCAGAAGCTACCGGCCCTTCCCCGAGGAGGAGCTCAAGGGAGCCCTCAAGGATGCGAGCGTCATCGCCACAATCGAGAAGGATCTGTCGATGGGGTACGAGAGCGCCCTTCTCACCGACCTGAAGGGGGCCTTCTACAACAGCCCCATCAGGACGCCCATCATCGGATTTGCCGTCGGCCTCGGCGGGCGGGACATAGGGATCAAGCACATCAGGGCCATGGTGGAGAAGGTGTCAAAGGTGCCGGACGCTGGGATCGAGTCGGAGTTTGAGATCTTCGACGTGAAGCAGGAGTGTCTCTAGGAGGATTTTCATGGAAGAGAGTTTGTTTGCACCCGGCCACAGGGCCTGCGCAGGATGTGGAATGCCCACGGCCATAAAGTTGGTCCTGGACGCCGCGGGTCCCAACACCATCGTCGCCTCGCCCACTGGATGTCTCGAGGTCACCTCGACCCCCTTCCCGGAGAGCTCCTGGAGGGTCCCCTGGATCCACTCCCTCTTCGAGAACCCCGCGGCCGTCGCCTCGGGGGTGGAGGTCGCCCTCAAGAGGTTCAAAAAGACCGACATAAACGTCCTGGTCATCGGAGGGGACGGCTCCACCTTCGACATAGGGATCGGTGCGATATCGGGGATGTTCGACCGGGGTCACCGGATCACCTACGTCTGCTACGACAACGAGGCCTACATGAACACCGGGGTTCAGAGGAGCGGGTCGACCCCCTTCTGCGCCAGAACCACCACGACCCCGACGGGGAAGCTCTCCCTGGGTAACCCCCGGCCCAAGAAGGACATGCCGGCCATCGCCGTCGCTCACCGGGTCCCCTATGTAGCCACCGCATCGATCGCTTATCCCGCTGATCTCAGGGAGAAAGTGAAGAGGTCTCTATCGGCCGACGGCCCCGCCTACATTCAGATCAACGCCCCCTGCATCACCGGCTGGACCTTCGAGGCCGGGGACACCATCGAGCAGGCGAGGCTTGTGGTCGAGACCTGCCTCTGGCCTCTGTACGAGTACACTGACGGGGTCCTCACGGAGGTCAAGAAGGTCCGGAGGAAGAAACCCGTCGAGGAGTACCTCAAGACTCAGGGCAGGTTCAAGCACCTCTTCAAGGCGGAGGGCGGGGCTGAGGTGATCGCCCAGCTTCAGGCGATGGCGGACGCCAATGCCGAGAAGTTCGGCCTCCTGGACTGAGGGGCACCCCAGGCCCCTCTCAATTGACCTCTTTTTTGGAGGATGAGATGTACGTTGGAAGGTTCGTAATCATAGGCAGGAAGGCGGGCAGGTCTTGGGCTGGGTATCGGGTCTCTTCCCGCTCCTTTCCGAACCGGCGGGCTCAGGTGAGAGGCGACTTGGTCCTGGTGTCGCCAAGGGACCCGAAGGACCTGCAGCTGAACCCCTACATCGCTTACAACTGCATCCGTATCGCCGGGGATGCGGCGGTCGTGGCCAACGGTACCCAGGCCGATATGATCGCTGAGAAGATCGCCGATGGGACAAAACCCCTGGACGCCGTCGCCCTAAGCCTCACCGTCTTCGGCTACGAGAGGGACGAGCTGGACACCCCCAGGATCGCCGGCGTGGTGAGGGGGGAGCGGGGCTGGCTGGGGATCGCAAAGAAAGGCGAGATCAGGACGAAGGAGTTCGACCTCTCCGAGGGCGGAGCGTTCCTGGTCGCCACCTACGAGAAGACGGAGTTTGAGCCCATCAGGGTTGCGGGCGAGAGCTCCGAAGAGGTGGCGAAGGCGGCCTTCGACCTCTCCTTCGAGCTTCCGGTCTGTTCGGCGGCGGCCTTCGAGGCCGAGGACGGGTTCGGGCTTGCGGTCTACAATCCGCAGATCGATTGAATATTATAATATTTTTGGATTTGAAGAGATTTGATTTTGAGGAGCGGATGGGATGGAGATAAACGGCGTAGAGATTGAGGATACCTTTGCGGAGGGCTTTCCGATAAAGGTGGCCAGGGTTCTGATAACGGCGATCACTGAGCGGTGGGCGATGGAGGCGGCCCGGGAGGCCACCGGCTTTGGGACCTCGGTGATCATGTGCCCGGCGGAGGCCGGGATCGAGCGGCTGGCAAAGAGGGACGAGACCCCGGACGGAAGGCCCGGCGTCTTCATCCAGATCTGCAACATGAGCTTCAAGAACCTGGAGAACTCACTCCTCTCCCGGATCGGCCAGTGCGTCCTCACCGCCCCCACCACCGCGGTCTTCAACGGCATCCCCGAGGCGGAGAAGCAGTTTGACACCGGAGCCAAGCTGAAGTTCTTCGGAGATGGCTTTCAGAAGGAGATGGCCTACTGCGAGCGAGGGGTCTGCAGCATCCCGGTGATGTCCGGCGACTTCATCGTGGAGGAGAAGATCGGGGCCGTCGACGGGATCGCCGGAGGAAACTTCTACATCATGGCCGAGAACCAGGCCTCCGCCCTCATGGCCGCCGAGGCTGCGGTCGACGCCATCCGCGAGGAGGAGGGGACGATCACGCCCTTCCCCGGCGGGGTCGTGGCCAGCGGCTCGAAGGTGGGAAGCCGCTACAAGTTCCTGAAGGCCTCGACCAACGAGAGGTTCTGCCCCACCCTCAAGGACGAGGGGGTCTGCATCCTCCCGCCCTCCATCCGGGCCTCTTACGAGGTGGTCATCAACGGGGTCGACCGGGAGGCGATCGAGAGGTCGATGCGGGCGGGGATCCTGGCCGCCTGTACGGTTCCGGGCGTGGTCAAGATCTCGGCCGGGAACTTCGAGGGGAAGCTGGGGCCGCACCTGTTCAAACTGCACGAGATCCTGGGGTAGGGGACTCCCCAGGGATCAAATATATTTTATCAGATCTATATCAACCCGAAGGCGTCTCCAGATCCTCCAGCATTCTGTCTACGGTCCTTCGCAAAGGTAGGAGATCCTCCAGCAAGGAACGCCAGACGACCTCCAGATCCACATCGAAATAGCCGTGAATGAGCTTATCCCGGGTTCCGGCCACATCCTTCCAAGGGATTTCAGGATATCTCTTCTTGAGGGAATCGGGCACCTTTCTCGATGCCTCGCCGATTATTCGAGGACCTGGAGTGCCGCCAAGACCTTCACCTCATCTTTTGCGAACTCATCGAAATCCAAGCCCTCCGCCATCCTCTCCCCGACCTCTGCGTAGCGGGCGATATCTCGGAGATAATCCCTGGAGTCCCTCCCGGCCCTCAAACTGCCACCACTTCCTTCAGGATGGCCTCTCCGATTCCGGGTTTTAGGGTCTTTTTCATCACCAGATCCACCTTGACTCCCAGCTTATCCCCCAGCTCTCTTTCGAGCCGGATGAGCTCCCAGAGGGTGGGTGATCTGTCGAACTCCACCAGGATATCTAGATCACTCTCCGTATCCGCCTCGCCCCTGACGTAAGAGCCGAAGATGCCCAGACTCTTCACTCCGTGGCCCTCAGCGAGATCGGGCATTATCTCCTTTAACTTCCGGACGATCTCGTCGAGAGAGGGGCGATCTGAACGCATCTTTTGTGGGTCCTCGGTCATGTCATCACCTGCTGGCCGTTTGTACCTAAAATGAACCCAGAGGATATATATCTTTTGAAAAGGTTAAAATCGGTTGAAGGTCATGGACCGATTGAGAGAGCAGTCGGCTCCTGTGCCGATGAGGCCCAGCTCTTCGGCGTTCAAGAGGCGCAAGCTCCTCGGCCTCGTTCAGATTTTCGAGGGCCTCTTCAGGCGTCTCACCACCGGCTTGCCACCTTCAGCACGGGGCACCTGGAGACGTATGGACCCTCCTCTTTTCCGATCTTGGCGGTGAGGTTTTTTAGGGCTTTAGGGCCATTTTCCGATCCCTCGTCGAATCCCCGATTATGGCCTGATCATTGCTTCATATTTGCCGCCATAATCCGTCCCGAGTTCATAGCCGAAATACCATTAAATAATAGGGATAGTAATAGATACTCTCAAGCAAATCTAAAAGGTATCTCAAAAGGTATTCGAGGCGAATATGATGAGTTTCAAGTCAATCATCCGTGCCTTTCTATTCCTCTCCACCCTCGCCGTCTCCCTGCAGCCCTCCTGCTCCCAGAACGAGACTACGGAAGCCGACCTTGAGATCGTTGAGCCCTCCTGGCTTTTAATGACCAGGATCCCCCCATCCTACTCCAAAGATCTGGTCGCCGATTTCGAGGCCCTCACCTCAGGCCTTGAGTTTCCAGAGCATCTGATGGCCGAGGATGCGGAGAAGGCGGAGGGGGACTTCGAGGTCAGCCTCTACTTCGCCGTCCTGGACCGGCTCTCCATGAGAGGGGGGCGGGTCCTCGACTGGGTCTACAATTACGCCGGGATAGGAGGCGCACCGGTCCTCTACGCCAGGAAGTCCGTGGAGACCCCTTACAGAAATTACACCGAGTACCTCGCCGCCGGGGAGGCCTCCGCCGGGGAGGCGAAGAGGGAGGACTACTACCTCCGGTTCATCTCCACCGACGGATCGTCGGAGGGGTTCTTCCAGCTCGTCCTCCTCCACATTCAGGGGGAGCAGTTCTACCAGTTCTGGCACGCTGCCTACAACGATGACCGGATCGTCTCGGACCTGGAGGACGCCCGGGCCATCCTGACCAGCCCGACCAGCTCGACCGGTCTGACCGGCTGGGTCGGCGAGGAGAACGCTACCGTGGAGGGGCTTCTGGAGGAGCTCGCCGGGATCGATCTTGCTCCCGTCGTCTCCATGAGCCCGGATGAGGTGAAGGTGGAGGTGGTCGTCTTCACCAAGTGGGGCGGGTTCATCAGGAGGACCATGATCATGGAGGAGGATTATCCTCACCTGATCCTCGAAGAGCGTGATGAGGTCCTGGTCCCCTACGACTGCGGGATCATGTTCTGAGAAGGGCTGGCGGGGGGAGGGACCGGAGCCCCCCGCCCGGTCCATTCGGCCGATGGCGTGGGCTGATGGCATGACCGGGCGCCGCCGCCGCGTCCGCCCGGAGTTCTGAAAGAGAAATTGTATAACCGTCCGAATCAGCTAAAGTCACAAATTGCTCCCTGATCCGATCTATATCTTACTCCACCACCACGGCGATGGCGTCCATCTCCACCAGGAACTCCGGGCGCGCGAGCCCGGTGACGATGGCCGCGGTGATCGCCGGCGGATTGGGCCTCTTGCCCCAGACCTTCTGGAAGGCCTCAAAGCCCGGCTGGAGGGGCTGCCCCTCGACCACGTACACGTTCCACTTGACGACGTCCGCAAGGTCCGCGCCTGCGGCCTCCAGCGCCGTCTGGATGTTCTTCAGGACCTGTTCGGTCTGGCGGCCGATGTCGCCCTCTCCAACTATATTCCCCGATCCGTCGACCGCATCCTGCCCCCCGACATAGATCGTCTTCGCGGGGCCGGTCACGACGACAGCCTGGGAGAAGGCCGGATTTTTTGTGAGCCCCTCGGGGTTTATGTGCTGGACCAATCTCCGTCCCATATCTCACCCATCTCCCGTCTTCTCCCATCTTATGCCTTCAGAACTCCATCGATCTCGATCTTCTTCATCCCGTAGAGGGCCTTCATCACCCTCTGGGCCCTCTCCTGGTCAGGCCCCTCCATGATCTCCTGGATGATCTCAGGGGCGATCTGCCAGCTTACCCCGAATCGGTCCTTCAGCCAGCCGCACGGCTGCTCGATCCCGCCTGAAGAGAGCACCTCCCAGAGGAGATCGATCTGATCCTGGGTCTTGCAGCTCACATAAAGGGAGACGCTCTCGGTGAACCTGCCAAAGTAGCTGCCGCCGTTGAAGGCCAAAAGCTCCTCTCCGTTCAGCTGAAAGCGGATCTCCTTGACACTCTCCGCAGGTCCTGGCATGTATTCTTCGGCGATACCTGGCACTTCTCTGAGCGCCTCAAGCTCTTCTTCTCCATAATATGTGGTCTTCAGGACCTTCGAGTCTCCGAACGCCGTCGAAAAGGCCGAGATGTACAGGTTTACCGCCTTCTCGGCCTCCTTATTGAAGGCTATACACGTTCTGATCCTTTTCATACAGTCACACCCCAGTCGTATTTTATGAGTTTCACCCATTGATGGATTTTATGTCGGAGCCGCTCCGCCTTAAGCCGAGGCATCCGCTATAAGTCTGTGCGCCTCCTGCGCTCCGCCACCACAGCAACGGCATCCATCTCCACCAGGAACTCCGGGCGCGCGAGCCCGGTGACGATGGCCACGGTGATCGCCGGAGGGTTGGGCCTCTTGCCCCGGACCTTCTGGAACGCCTCAAATCCCGGGCCGGAAGGGCTGTCCCTCGACCACGTACACGTTCCACTTGACGACGTCCGCAAGGTCAGAGCCTGCGGCCTTCCGCGTCATCTTGAGGTTTTTCAGTACCTGTTCGGTCTGGCGGCCGATGTCGCCCTTTCCTACTATATTCCCTGAAGCGTCGACGGCGTCCTGCCCTCCAACGTAGATCGTCTTCGCCGGGCCGGTCACCACAACCACGCTGGTGAAGACGGGACTTTTGAGAAATCCCTTCGGGTTTATGTGCTGAACCTCTCCGCGAGCTGAAGTTGTCACCTTTTATGGACCTCTTTCACGTGACCTGCCGGAAGGCCGCTCCCATCACCCTGGAATGGTTCGCTGCCATCGGCCGTCTATCAGTTTCTCCAACAGCTCAGCAAAACGATCCATGCTCTCTGATGCCCCTTCTCCCATCCCCGATTGGACCGCATCGTCTCTGTCCTCTACAGTCTGGAAGACAGAGCTGATCGTCATCTTCGTTCTGCCCTCCATCTCCTCGAATCTCACCGTTTCCAGCAGCACATTACCAGGCATCCCCTCAAACTCCAAGGTGTAAACCAGCCTCTCCGGTGGCAGGACTTGGTGATAAACGCCATGGAAGGCGTACTCGTTGCCGTCGAGGTCACGCTGGATGAAGCGCCAGAGGCCGCCGGATCCGACTTCCATCTCGCGGACGGCAGTTGTGAGATCTCTCGGCCCCCAATACTCAGGTATCAGATCCGGATCAGTGAATGCCCTGAAGACCAGATCGCGCGGCGCGTCAAAGACCCTGGTGATGAGCACATTTTGCTTCCCCGGTTCGGCTATGATATCTGTAAGATCATTCGTTGCCATAATCACTCTTTTACAACATCTAATATAAAATATTATTCATACGGTCTATAATCTCGATCTTCAAGCATCCGACAGTACTCGGGCGAGGTTGAAACCAGGCTATTCATATCTTGAAGAAAACGAATCCCATGTACATACCCATCATCCTCGGGAGACCGCCGGGGAGGGGCGCGAGTCCGAGAAGGTCGCCCGGTTCATGCTGGCGAAGACCGTTGAGTTCGGGCTCGAGAGAGAGATCCTCGACGTCCGCGACTAAGGCTCCCGGCGACCGACGAGACCAGGACCTCGGATGCAGCGTCGAGGCTCAAGGAGCGGGTCCTGAGGGCCGACGGCCTGGTCATGGTCTCGCCGGAGTACAACCACGGATACCCCGGGGAGCTGAAGATGATGCTGGACATGCTCTACGAAGAGTACTTCGGAAAGCCGGTGGGGATCTGCGGCGTCTCCTCCGGGGTCTTCGGCGGCGCGCGGATGATTGAGCATCTGGTCGCAACCTGCGTCCGCTTCCACATGCTCCCCACGGGCCAGGTTCTCTACTTTCCCCGGGTCCAGGAGCTCTTCGACGAGTCGGGCGCGATCAAGAAGGAGGCTTACCACCGCAGGGCGAAGAAGTTCCTCACCATCCTCGCCGAGTACGCTGAGGTCCTTAAGTGGCGCAGCGATGCTCAATCATGATGGTCAGTGGATCATGCAGCCAAAAATAGCGGAAGAGGCGCGGTCCAGATTCGCGAGGGATCTAGAGGGGGGCTATCCCCAAACGATCCTTCGATAGCGGTTCGCGGAGGGATAACAGACATAAATCTGGGGTTTTTAAGGGCCAGGGCGCCAAATTTCTCCTTATTTTCAGCCGCTTTAAATATCGATGAAGAGCTGCGAATGCCCGCGGGTGAGGGGCTCGAATTCCGGACGAACTTAAATTATAAATTTATGCCATATCGGGCGAAGAGGTTATAAATTTAGGGCTCTTAGAGAGATGGTTGAAGATTGCGTCATCAGGGGGCGGAGATTCTTCGCGCCTTCTGCCGCATCTCATCGGGGGAATTCATCTCTGAGTCGGAGGGTTAACGGACATAAAACGCAGCAGATCACGCTGGAGGGGGTCTCCCTATCGGAGATGCCGATGGTCAGGACCACCGACGGCCACCTGATGAGGTGGAACAGGGAGGCCGTGGTGAACCAGCTCCTCAGGGAGACGAAGCTCTCCGAGCAGTTCTACCGGATCCCCGGCATCTCCGACGAGGAGGCGAAGGAGATCGCCCGGGAGGTGGAGCGACGGATCCGGTGGATGGACGTCAAGTTCCTCTCCGGCCCCCTGGTCAGGGAGATCGTCAACGTCATCCTCCTGGAGAGGCACCACCTGGAGTGGAGGAACATCTGCACCCGGGTCGGAACCCCCGTATACGACGCCCATCTCATCGACGTCGGCTCGGGCTTTGAGGCCCACGAGAACGCGAACCTCCAGGAGAATGCCGAGACGAGCCACAAGAAGAAGGCGGACAAGATCTCCAAAGAGCAGTACCTCCTCCTCATCCCGCCCTATTTATCTGATCATCATCTGGCCGGTGACCTCCACATCCACGACCTGGAGTACTTCGGCACCCGTCCCTTCTGCCAGGACTGGGACCTCCGCTACTTCTTCTACTACGGCCTCATGCCCGACGGCTCGGGGACGAAGGCGTCCGTCGCGGGCCCCGCGAAAAAGCCGGAGGTGGCGATGCTTCACGCCGTAAAGGCGCTGGCCTCGGCCCAGACGAACTTCGCCGGAGGCCAGGGGTTCTACAACTTCCTCACCTTCCTCGCCCCCTACCTGGAGGGGCTCGATTACGCCGAAATCTGCCAGCTGATGCAGATGTTCGTCTACGAGATGACCCAGATGATGGTGGCCCGGGGCGGCCAGGTCGTCTTCTCCTCCGTCCAGCTCAGCCCCGGCGTCCCCAAGCTCTGGCGGGACAAGCCCGTCGTCTACAAGGGGAAGGTCTGGAATGGAGACGGTGCGCCCCTGCGGACCTACGGCGAGTTCGAGAAGGAGGTTCGCCTCGGGTTCAAGGCTCTGATGGAGGTGATGCTGGAGGGGGACTACTGGGGAAAGCCCTTCAACTTCCCCAAGCCCGAGATCTCCATCGAACCGGACTTCATGGCCGAGGACGACGAGTTCAACGCCGCCCATCCCGACCTTCCGACTTATCGGGACCTCTACCTCCTCACCTTCAAGCTCGCCTCCAAGTTCGGCACCCCCTACTACGACAACCAGCTTCCCGCCTACCGGGGAGCGGGGAAGGGGATAAGCTGCTATCAATGTCTTGCTGAAGATGAATTGGTCTCTTTGGCGGACCCAGAGGGACAGATCCGTGTAAAGCAGATCAGCGAAATCTTCTCTGAGGCGGAGGAATATGGCAAAGAGACGGATCCATTCGGCGTCGAATTCGTCCCCTTCCAGGGGAGAACGCCAAGCGTCAACTTCGATACTCTTGAGGCCTCCCTGAAAGATTTTAATGGTGTTATGCGCCTGAGATACGAGGGCGAATTGCTCAAAATCGTCCTCAAGTCAGGACGGCGAATAAGGGTGACACCCAACCATCCCGTCTACGTTCTCGATAAGGGCAATTTCACCAAAAAGCAGGCATGCGATCTCAGAGTCGGAGACTTTCTCCCAGTTCTAAAGGACGCCGATTTCGGTTCGCCTCCGCTGGCCTCGATAGACGTTGAGATGGCTTTGTTGAATTCCGGCTACGCCGACGAAATCATCGTGCAGGGTGGATCTGTCAACGTCAGACATGCCAAGAAGCCCGGTCTGCCCAAAGACATCGCCATAACTTCCGAACTGGTCCGGTTCTTGGGATACTACCTCGCAGAGGGCTGCAGCGACCAGAGCGGCAGAAGGTACTCGGTTCGTCTCTCTTTCGGCAAACATGAGTCCGAGCTGATCGATGATGCGACGGCATGCATCAAGTGTCTCGGATTTGAGCCCAAGATCTCCGAGGAGAAGACCGCGACGAACGTTGTCGTCAATAGCAAGCTCCTTTATCTCTTGATCGATGCCCTGGGGTGTGGCCACAATGCCCACACCAAGTCTGTGCCAGACCTTCTCTTTAATGTGGATCCTTCCCTGGTGGGGCAGTACATATGTTGCGCATTCAGGGGCGACGGAAACGTCAACGTTCAGAAAGGCGAGCTGAACGGGCGCGCTCACCATGCTCACGTCATCCGTATCAGGTTGGTATCGAGAGATGCGGTACAGAGGTTGATCTGGCTTGCTCAGAGGATCGGCGTTCAGATGAACTACATGGCGCGCGATGAGATCGTCAAGCACCCCCAGACCAAAGATCCTTATCGGCTCGCCAGCTATACCTGCTACATCACATCCCAAGATCAGATAGGGAGCTTCTACAGCCGGACGGGCTACGGTGAATGCGCGGTTTCTGATGACCGGAGAGAGGTGGGTGGGGTTTTTACCAGGATTCCCATAGAGGAAGCCAAAATCGAGCACAGTAATCTGAAATACACTTCTCAATACCGATCCCAGGGTCACAAGTGTGTGAATCAGCTCCACGTAGATTCTTCAGACACGCCCATGATCGAGCGATTGATCGGTGGTGATGTCCACGTACTGGAGGTAAGGGATATCGAAGTGGAAGAGTACGACGGGTACGTTTACGACCTGGTTGACGTATCCGATACCCACAACTTCAGCAACGCTATGGGCATAGTAACGGGGAACTGCTGCGCATATCAGTTCGCCGCCACCTTCGAGAGCGACGCCGCCTTCGAGGACAAGCTCTACTTCAAGGGCGGGATGCACTTCTCCATGGGCTCCTGGCAGGTCGTCTCCCTCAACTGCCCCAGGGCTGCCTACCTGGCCCGGGGCGACGACGACCTGCTCTTCGAGTACCTCCGGGGGCTGATGGACACCGCCATCGAGATCTTCAAGGTCAAGCGGGAATGGATGAACCAGGTGGTCAAGAACCGGAGGATGCCCTTTGCGACCCAGAGGCCAAAAGACCCCCAGACCGGAAAGAAGGGGACGCTTGCCGTGGACCTGGAGGGGCTGGTCTACACCATCGGCGTCGTCGGGGTGAACGAGATGGTCCAGTTCCACACCGGGTCCCAGATGCACGAATCCAAGGAGGCCTGGAAGCTGGCGGTGAGGGCGATGACCGAGATGGAGATCTACTCAAAGGAGCTCTCCCGGCGCCACGGCATGACCATCGCCCTCGCCCGGACCCCGGCAGAGACGGTGGTCCAAAGGTTCGCCGTCTCCGACCTGCTCCGGGAGGAGTTCAGGGACTGCGCATCGAGGGTGGTCAAAGGCGACCTAGATACGGCCATGAGCAGGATCCATTCCACCCGGGACCTTCCCGTCTACTACACCAACGGGACCCACGTGCCGCCTTCCCTCGAGGTCAACATCTTCGAGAGGGCGAAGCTGGAGCACATCTTCTTTCCAATCGTCGATGGAGGGAACATATTCCACATCTTCCTGGGGGAGGCCGCCCCCGATCCCGAAGGGCTGATGGACTTCGCCATGAACCTGGCCAGAAGCACCCAGATAGGCTACTTCGCCTTCACCAGAGACATGACCGTCTGCCTCAGCTGCTTCTGCGTCTCCCCCGGCCTGAAGGAGGAGTGCCCGCGATGCGGGTCCGACCATCTGGAGCACCTCTCTCGGGTGACCGGCTACCTCCAGTCGGTGAGCGGATGGAACGAGGCGAAGAAGCAGGAGCTGAAGGACAGAAACAGGTACTCGGACCTGAGCTGAACTGAGCATCGAGCCCGATCCCGTTCGGGAGCGGGCGCATCTATCATCCTTTTGACTTTGACCCGCGCCAGGTGAGGTCCCGAATGTTCTGAATTTATATCCTATTTGAATAAAATGAAATGAGAATCAAATTTATTTGCATGGATAAAATTCATTCTCATTCATCCAGGGAACAGTCCCGACATCCTTGAAGTTCCAGTCCGGAGGCTGCCAGCCCTGGCAGGATATGGGGCCGCACTCGTCCTCGACCTCACCGACGTCGATGACGCACGATGCGTAAACGGGCTGGACGACGGGGCCGTCGACGGACCTGGCTTCCACCTCAACCAGGTTAGAAAACCTCCCGACACCGGGAGCCAGGGCCGAGAACTCGATCCTCTCCGTCTCGAAAGGCCCGATCTCGACCAGGTTCCAGACGACGACGTTTCCATCGCGGGAGGCGAATGGAATTGACGAGCTGACCAGCTCCATCCCCGTCGGCAGCCGATCGGTGACCGTCGCCGCCCGGGTGGCGTTGTCGTCGTTTCTGATCTCGACGGTGTACCATACGAGCTCCGAGTTCGTGTCGTCCAGCCTGGCCGTCTTCGTCACCGAGATCGTCTGATTGGTGCAGCAGGTGAGCCAGCTCAACTCCCGTGCGCTGAAGTTGGAGGCGCAGACATATTCGGCGCCATTGTTTATGCCGCCGCAGACCTCAACTCTGTTAGTAAGCTCCTGGGGATAGCTCCTGGTCAGGTCAAGCTTCAGGGTGATGGTCACCGCGTCGCCTATGGCCAGATGGGTCAGGGTCCAGTTGACGCTGGTATCCGCGAATCTGGTCGGCCTCAGCGACGATGGCTGGACGAAGACCGCCCCCGGTGGGAAGGTGTCCTTCACTAATATCGGTCCTAGAGCAGCGTTGCCGTCGTTTTCTATGGTGATGGTGTAGGTCGCAATCTTCCTGATCTTCTCCTCTCCCGGAAGGTGGGTCTCGTTGTAACCCCAGGGCTCCGTCTCTTCGACGATGCCGTCCAGAGTCTTGGTGACGTTCAGGTGGGGCCGGTCGTACTTGGCCGTCCCCGAGAACATGACCCTCCGCTCCACGGAGTAGTCTCCGGAGTAAGCCTCATCGAAGTCCACCTCGCCATTGAGGATCGCCCGGTATCGGGCCTGGCCGGAGAAGTTGGCCAGGGTGTCCATCTCGTTGAGGCCCCGAGCCACCGTCTCCTTGTCCAGATCGGTTATAGAGGCGTATTCCTCGCCGATGTAGCTTATTTCCCTGACCCTGGAATACATCCCCTCCTTCCACCTCATCGACGAATTAACTGATACGTTGCCGGTGAGGTTCTGGCTCGTTGGCGCATGGGCGACGCCGATGTCTTTTGCGATGTAGTTCGTGTAAGTCTCAATCAGCTCCTGGGAGTCATAGGATCCCGAACCCGACTCATAGGACCTCTGACTGTCGCCGACCCTCTTGTCGACGACTACCATTCCTGTGCCGGAGGCGGCCTTCTCGGAGCTGACGGCCGACCCATATTCGCCGATCTGTTCTAATACTTTGAAGCTGCCGGTGTAGTCCTCCCAGCCCTCGAAGAGGGGCGTTGCCTGAGGTGTCGACGAGTTTGTGGGCATCTTCACGAACCTTATATGCCCCCGCCCCTCGAACTCGGAATTGACCCCCATCGCCGACTTGTTCCTGTCCAGGAACATCCTGGACTCGCGGTCGATCGATACGAGATCGTGGTACGTCTCGACCATGGAGGCGCCTGTAACCCGGTTCTTGCCTCTGGCTTTGTTGACCCAGCTCGAATCGAAAAAGATGGTCCGGTTGTTGTAGAGCTGGATCGATGTGGGTTCGTAGGCGGCCGAGATATCCTTTTCCATCTCTATGGACTTGTTCTCGGTGAAGATGGTGATCGTCTCCTCACTTTCGAAGCGGCCGCTCCCGTACTCTCTCGTCTCAAGCTCCGTTCCCAGCTCTTCGCCGACCTTCACCGTCGCGCAGTCTGAGATCGGATCCGAATTCAAGTCGCTGGTGGCGTAGGCGCAGTTCTCGATGAGGTACTCTTTGAAGTTGGTGTTGTAGGAGTTGGAGGCTTTTACGAACCCCTCTCCGCTTACCTTCTGCTGCATGCCGAACTCGAAGTCCTGGCTCTCCGGCACTTTGACCGTGATCGTGATCTTCACACAATCGTTCGCCTCTATCACGGGGAAGTGCCACTTGCCATCGGGTCCGGGCGGAGGAGTCACCGAGAGGATCTCGACATATCTGTTGAAGACGTCCCAGATGGTGACGTTGGTGACCGCGGCTCCGCCATGGTTGCAGAAAGTGATGGTGTAGGTCACCTCTTCGCCTCCTTTAACTTCGAGCTTGTCAGCCACCTTATCGATGGTGATATTCCCGTTGTAGAAGTCGACGGCAGCACCGCGGCAGGAAGAGAGGGTTACATTCTGACAGAGAGGAGTCACGTTATTCCATTTGTCCTGCAGTACTTCGCAGACGCAGTAGTCGCCGGGAACAAGTCCACAGAATTCGTACCGGCCTTCAGAATCGGTCTTCTGCTCGCCGAGCTTCACCTCCGTCTCGTTGTAGAGGAGGATCGTCCAGCCCTCTAGCCCTCTTTTGCTAGTATTGTCGAACTTGTGGCCATATATGCAGCCGGGAGGATCGTTGGTGAAATTCCGATTGATGACATCGACGTCCGCCAGAGGGACTCCGATGCAGGTCTCAGTGACGTTCTTCCATCCTGGGATGATATCTTCGCAGATGGTGTAGTTGCCGGGGACAAGGCCGCAGAACTCGTACCTCCCGTCGGTGCCCGTGATAGTGCTGTTGATCTCGGCTCCAGTTTCATTCTTCAGCCGGATCGTCCAGCCCTGGATCGTCTCCCGGGTACAGTTGTTGATCTTGTAGCCCGAGATGCAGAGGTTGTAAGGGAAGTTGGTGAAGTTGATGTATCCTGTCCCGTTGTTCGGTTTGACTTCTATTTCCTGCCAGCCGGTAGGCGGGTCATGGGGTCTCCAGCCACCCTTCAGCACCTCGGTGACGTTCACCCGATCGCTGGCGCAAAGGCCGCATATCTTCCAGTATCCGTTCGCGTCGGTGACGTTGCTGGGCTCGCCAGCGTCCAGAATTCCGTTGTGGTTCAGATCGATGAAGATCGTCCAGCCTGAAAGCTTCGTCCCGAAGTTGTCGAGCTTGTAGCCGTCGATGCAGGTGACCCTCTTGTTGGTGAAGTTGACATATCCGGTCTGGTTGTTGGGCAGAATAGTTACATTTTGCCGCCCCGTGGCGGGGTCATCGGGCATCCAGCCGCCCTCCAGCACCTCGGTGACGTTCACCCGATCGCCAGCGCAAAGACCGCATATCTTCCAGTATCCGTTTGCATCGGTGACGTTGCTCGGCTCGCCGGCATCCAGAATTCCATTGTCGTTCAGATCGATGAAGATCGTCCAGCCTGCAAGGACCTCTCCAAAGTTGTCCAACTTGTAGCCGCCGATGCAGGTGACGTTACAGTTGGTGAAGTTCTTGTTGGTCATATTATCGCATGCAAGGCCCACTATATCAATGCAGCTCGGCGTAACGTTCTTCCATCCCGGCCTATCTTCTTCACAGACGCGGTAGTCCCCTGGCAGAAGGCCGCAGA
Organism: Methanothrix sp.; assembly: GCA_036733325.1. Taxonomy (GTDB): domain Archaea; phylum Halobacteriota; class Methanosarcinia; order Methanotrichales; family Methanotrichaceae; genus Methanocrinis. Next base: position 29,779 of record DAINAQ010000002.1, on the reverse strand, counting down.
AACTGTAGCGGCCTTGTGCGTCTGTCGTATTGCTATCGATCTCGGATCCCGTTTCGTTGTAGAGGATGATTGTCCAGCCTGCGAGGACCTCTCCAGAGTTGTCGAGCTTGTAGCCGGAGATGAACAAAGGAGGGCTATTTCTGAACTCCACCGTCTCGTTGGTGCAGTTGAGGGTGACGTTCTGGCAGAGCGGGGTGACGTTAATCCAGCCTGGCCTATTCCCTTCACAGACCCGGTACTCGCCAGGATAGAGGTCGCAGACCCGCCAGTGGCCGGAAAGGTCGGTGGATCCAGTGATGGAGAGACCGGACGTGTTCTCGAGGGTCATCGGCCAGTCCGGCAAAGGCAAGCCGGTACAGTTGTCGATCTTGACGACGTCGATGCAGAGCAACGGCTCGTTCCTGAAGTCGACCCTCATCGGATCGCAGATCAGAGTCACGGTGACGACCCGAGGAGTGAGGTTGTGCCACCCGGATTTGAGCGTCTCTTCCACGGTGTAATTGCCGGGGAGAAGGTTGCAGAACGAGTAGGTCCCGTTAGCGTCGGTGATCCTGGTGCCGACCGTGGCTCCGGTGGTGGCGTTCTTGAGGGTGATCGTCCAGTTCGAGAGGTCACCGGGGCAGGTCAGGGTCTTGGTGCCGTTGATGCAGAGCAACGGCTCGTTCCTGAAGTCGACCCTCATCGGATCGCAGATCAGAGTCACGGTGACGA
>DAINAQ010000002.1:0-28968 GCA_036733325.1 Methanothrix sp. | reverse complement strand
CGACCGTGGCTCCGGTGGTGGCGTTCTTGAGGGTGATCGTCCAGTTCGAGAGGTCGCCGGGGCAGGTCAGGGTCTTGGTGCCGTTGATGCAGAGCAAAGGCTCGTTCCTGAAGTCGACCCTCATCGGATCGCAGATCAGAGTCACGGTGACGACCCGAGGAGTGAGGTTGTGCCACCCGGATTTGAGCGTCTCTTCCACGGTGTAATTGCCGGGGAGAAGGTTGCAGAACGAGTAGGTCCCGTTAGCGTCGGTGATCCTGGTGCCGACCGTGGCTCCGGTGGTGGCGTTCTTGAGGGTGATCGTCCAGTTCGAGAGGTCGCCGGGGCAGGTCAGGGTCTTGGTGCCGTTGATGCATAATAGCGGCCTGTTCGTGAAGTTCTGATTTATCACGTCCTCCGTACTGAGAGGGACTTTGATGCAGGGCGGGGTGACGTTCGTCCATCCCGGCTTGAGGTCTTCGCAAACTGTGTAGTTCCCCTCGAAGAGGCCGCGGAACTTGTAGATCCCGTCGGAGCCCGTCGTGGTGCTGTTGATCTCGGCTCCAGTTTCGTTCTTCAGTCGGATCGTCCAGCCCGCCATCGTCTCATGGGTACAGTAATTGATCTTGTACCCCGATATGTTCAACTTCGGTTCGTAGGTGTACTTGACGCACATCGTGGATACGGCAGAAACATTATAATATACTGCTTTATTTCCAGTGTCATTATCACGTATATCTCTATAGGTGGCGATCGGGAAGGTCTTCGTCCCGTCACCAGGCATCGCCGTGAAATATGTCAGGTTAGCAGGGTCGGTGTAGCTGATGGTGGCGTTGGTAGAGCTAGAACGCGTAAAGTTGAAGCCGTCTGGATCAGCAAAATGATATTCGATAAAAGTAGTATTATTAACAGCATGTCGGGTTACGTTCGAGAATTCCACTCCCAGCTTCGACCCGTTGGGCATGGTGACATTAAGGCCGAATTTCGAGGTGACCTGGACATTTTTATTATAAGTGTCTTGGTTTTGATACTTTATCACCTCATGCGAATCCATGTTGAGGTTGACGTCGACCCGGACGAGAGTGCCCCAATCGGGGTCGAAGAGGTCAAGGGTATGACTTTGTGAAGGGACGTATATAAGGGGTCTATTCTTGCTTTCGTTGCATTTGACCTCCTCCTTCAGCGCAGCCGTCGACTGCCCCGCTAAAAGCATGAGGATAAAAAGCGATAATAGCGCCCTTTTCAGATTCATCATCATCCACCTTCTTCGAGGCTCTTTGGTTCATACAAGTACGTCACGGAAATCACGGAACGCACCGGCCCATATGCCACAGATATGAGGTCTCCACCAGATATTCTCACTTCCATTCTTACATCCGAAGTTCTGGACGGCTTCGAGTCCGACGAGCATATCGACTCCGCCGCCCAAACCCGGATCGAAGAGCCGAAGAATGTGGCTATCCGCCCCGTCCCCCCTCTCGATGGGCATTCTGTCGCAGTGATGGATCTTTTCGACACCAGCAGAAGGTGTCGATAATATAGAACTTGATGCTGGCAGCGATATTATAAAATAATATATACACATATTTATGTCCTCGTAGATATGTTATTATAATTTTCGAAACGTTGCAAATACGTTCTGCAGCCGGCATTTCATAACGAGACTCCCAGTTCCACCCCCCACAACGTCCAAAATGGGCACCATCATGCGATAAGCGAATTATATATCCCTCCCAAATAAAACCCTACGTCCTTAACGGTCTTTATTTGATTATATATGAACTTTTCTCTTAGGATGGGTTTTTTTGTATAGTCTCCGAGACTTTGACACCATGTGCTCAACAATAGAGCAAGGAAAGCGAAATTAGATTGTAAAGTTAACTGATACCGTGGATTTTTTATTATAAAATTTAGTAAAATGCTGATGGAGAAATGTCTGGGATGATATTGAAAACCCGCAAATAGTGAAAGTCGTCGCAATTCCTCAGAAAGATCATCAACGAGCATGAGATCCATATGCACCACAACAAGATCGCCAGGATTCTTCTTGAAACGGCTCGTGAACAGCAAGAACAGAAGAGATGCAGAAGCAGAAACCCAATATCAGATGAGTGCGGGGATCAGGTTTGATGGAAGTTCTCGGTTTTGGCATAACTGCAACCTCAGCGTTGAAATGCAGCTATAAACATTCGACCAAACCAAACGTGTTCTTCTCCTTGATCTCCGGCGGCTCCAAATTCCACCAAAAGATTTTCTTAGACGAAGTACAATGACATATTGGCGGGAGGCCTGATGAGTTCTAAGACGATCCTATTCTCCTTCTTTCCGGCCCTGGCAGCTGTCCTAGCGGTCTTCCTGGGAGCGGTGAATGCGGCCACCATCACCGTCGGCCCGGGAGGTTTCGATCACCTCAGCATCCAGGAGGCCATCGATGCCGCCAGCCCCGGCGACTATGTGGTGGTGGCCAGGGGGACCTATCACGAGAACCTGGTCGTGGACAAGCCCCTCGTCCTCCAGGCCTTCGGCGAGGGCACCGATATGCCGATAATCGACGCCGCCGGGCGGGGCAGCGCCGTCACCCTCATCGCCGACGGGGTCGTCCTCGAGGGCTTCATCCTCCAGAACGGAGGCTTCGGCCGGGCCGGGATCGAGGTGAGGTCGGACGAGAATCAGATCCGAGGAAACCTAATCACCGACAACCGATGGTACGGAATATTCCTGGAGGACGCAGCGGGATGCGTCATCGAGGAGAACGTCATCTGGAAGAACAAGTACGGGATATGGATCAACTCCGGCTCCCAGGAGAACCGGATCGCAAGAAACGTCCTCCAGGACAATGCAGACCGCAACGCCTTCGACCTGGGAACAAACCTATGGGAGGGAAACTTCTACAGCGATTACGACGGCTCCCTCCCCCTCTACGAGATCGACGGCATATCCAGCGTCGACCGCTCTCCTTCGGGGCCGGAGAGAGAGCCGGTCGCCGAAGAGCCGGTGGCCGAGGAGGAAGATGCCACCGGGGAGGATCAGCCTCCAGTGAGAGATGAGATGGAGGTAGAGGACGATCTGGGGGAGGGGAGGGCCGAACCCGGGGACGGAATTGATTTTGGCCTCAATGGGAGCCTGGAATCGACCACCCAAGCAGCTGCCGATGGGTCGGACTTCAACCTGAACGATCTCGATGCCGGGAACGGATCGGCTGATGGGAAGAACGACACCCTCGAACCCTCGGCCTTTATCATGACAAAAGAGCGGCCTCGCATCAGCATCGTTCAACTGAGCAGCCTTCTGGACGAGACCTCTGAGGAGGAAGGAGCGGCGGAGAACGCCTCCACTCCCACCGTCGGAGATGCCGCCGGTGAGGGCGGGGCGGACGGAGCGGACGGAGCGGCGGCGATTGGGGCAGGAGCTAACGAGTCTGCTGGATCTGCCATCGATGAATCACCCGTCGCTCTTGCCCAGGAGTCCGCCGTCGAGGACCGCACCGCCCAGGACTGGACGAGGAGCGGCGATTCCTTCAGCAGGTCGGGCCGTTACTCCGACGCCATCGGCTGCTACGATCAGGCCATCGAGATGGACCCACAGCTTGCCGACGCCTGGGACGGGAAGGGGGGCGCCCTGATGATGACCGGCCGGTACGACCGGGCCCTGGTCTGCTACCAGAGGGGCCTGGAGATCGCCCCCGACTCGGCGGAGATCTGGTATCACAAGGGAAACGCCCTCCAGATGCTCCTCCGGTTCGAAGAGGCCCTGGTCTCTTACGACCAGGCCCTGAGGATAAATACCCAGTTCGCCGAGGCCTGGAACAGGAAGGGTATGACCTTAAACCGGCTCGGCCGCTACCAGGAGGCAATAGCCTGCTTCGATGAGGCGATCGAGATCGAGCCCGGATACGCCGCCGCCTGGAGCAACAAGAGCTGGTCCCTGCAGATGCTGGGAGACGACCAGGCCGCCAGGGAGGCCTTCGACCAGGCGAGGGCCCTGGGATACGGCTGAGACCCGCGAAAGGGCGGCGATTCGGTCCCGCTCTGGCCGCTCATTCTACCACCATCGAAAGTCCAAGGGCAAGATATGATATGACCGAGAAGGCCCCGTGGCGAGCCCTCAAAGAGGAGGTCGAGGCCCTCCGCCGCCTCCACGGCGACGCCATCTGCGACGCCGAAAAGTGCAGGGATTTCAATCGGAAGATGGCGGACCTCCTGATGAGCCTGGAGGAGATGGAGGAGTTTCGGCTCGCCGACCGGGTGATGGACGCCCTCGCGGTCTGCAACCCCAAGACCGGCTCCCACTGCGACAACTCCGAGAGGATGAAGGGGATGTTGGAGCGGCTGAATGAAAGAGTGAATGAAAAGATGAAAGAGATGGCGGGCGATATCGGCCCCTAAAATGGAGAGGGCGAGGTGCCTCTGGCGGCACCAGCTAAATATCCCTCAGATCTACGACCTTCTTCGACTTCCCCTCGGTCCGGGGGAGGCTCCCCTTCTCCACCAGCTCGATCCTCGACCTGATCTTCATCACCGACTTGAGCTCGTCCTCCACCTTCTTCTGAAGCCGGGCCAGATCCTTCAGCTCTCCGGTGAAGGCCGCATCGCTCATCTCCACCTTGATCGCAATCTCGTCCAGGCCGTGCCTCTTTCTGTCCACCACCACCTGGAAGTAGTCCCCGATCTCGGGCATCTTGAGGAGGACGTCCTCGATCTGGCTGGGGAAGACGTTGATCCCCCTCACCACCAGCATGTCGTCGGCTCTCCCCAGGAACCGGTGGAGCTTGACGCTGGTCCTGCCGCAGGGGCACTCCTCCTCCATCATGAAGGTGACGTCGCCGGTGTGGTACCGAATGAGGGGCATCGCCTCCTTGGTGAGGGAGGTGAGGACCAGCTCGCCCCTCTCGCCGGGAGCGCAAAGCTCCCCATCAAGATCGACGATCTCCACCAGGAAGTGGTCCTCCCAGATGTGAAGGCCGTTCTGCTCCTGACACTCGAAGGCGACCCCGGGACCGAACATCTCCGAGAGGCCGTAAGAGTCATAGGCCTTGATGTTGAGCATCTCCTCCAGCTCCGTCCGGGCCCGGTCCGACCAGGGCTCGGCCCCGAAGCAGCCCACCTTCAGGGAGAGGTCGCCTGCAACCCCCATGTCCATCACCGTCTCGGCGAGGTAGAGGGCGTAAGAGGGGGTGCAGTGGAGGGCGGTTACCCCGAAGTCGATCATGATCTCGATCTGGCGCCTGGTGCTCCCGGTGCCGCTGGGGACGGCCATCGCCCCCATCCGCTCTATCCCGTAGTGGATGCCCAGGCCCCCGGTGAAGAAGCCGTAGTTGACGGCGTTCTGGAATATATCCTCCTTGGTGCAGCCGACCATCACCAGGTCTCTTGCCACCATATCCGACCAGGTCTCAATGTCCCGGGCGGTGTAGCCGACCACGGTCGGCTTGCCGGTCGTCCCGGAGGAGGCGTGGACCCGGACGATCTCGCTCTTGGGTACGGCGAAGAGGCCGAAGGGGTAGTTGTCCCGGAGATCTCCCTTCCTCGTCTCGGGAAGGGATCGAGCGTCTTTGAGCCCGGTCAGGTCCGAGGGGGTGATTCCGAGGTCTTTCATCTTCCGGTGGTAGAAGGGCACGTTGTCGTAGGCCCTCTTCACCGCATCCTTCAGGCGTCTTTGCTGCAGATCCTCGAGATCTGACCGGCTCATCGTCTCGATCTTGGGTTGCCAGAAATTCATGGGAATCGCGATCCTGAAATTTTAGTCGGCCGAAAACCGATATGCTAGGCTGTGTCGTGAGAGAGTAGGTCACGATATATCAATCATTCCCCCAGCCTCAAGCCGTATCAGGGGCTCGATCTCGATCTTCCATCATCCCCTTCTGGCATTTGAGCTTGCGCTTCACCTGACGGCATTTGAGCTACTCTCTACCTGCTGGCATTTTCGCTGCTCTTCTCCTTCCGGCATTTGAGGCGCCATAATCAGACCCCCCATCAATTCTCTCTCCCGGAAAATCCGGATCTCGACCGATCTATCTTCATAAGTCGCCCCGGAGCTGGAGCTCAGGCTGGGGTTCTTACGAATAAATAAAAAAATGGAGAATCTGGGGGCAGGATCAGCGGTTCTTGATCTGCTCCAGAATCTCCTTCAGCTTGCCGGTGGAGTAGAGGTAAGCTCCGGCTCCGATGACGGCGAGGAGGATCAGAATCCCCACCACCATTCTGGTGGAGCTCCTCTCCTCCACGGTGACGGTTCTCTGAATCCCGTCCACCTCCACGGTATATATGCCAGGCTCCTCGGGCGTGTACTCGAAGGTCAGAGATCCCGTCTCCCCGGGCTCGAGGGCGATGTCCATCGATCCCTCAGGATTTCCGTTGACCCTCAGCTCGACGGTGGCGTTGTCGCTGACCTGGCCATCGTTCACGGCGGTGGCGGTGATCTCGATCCTCCTCCCGGCCCTGGCGGTCTCGTCCACCTCAAGCCCGGTTATCTCGATGGGGGTCGTCACCAGGATGCTCCTCGAGCCGTTCTCATACCCCTCCTTGGAGGCGGTGATGGTATGAGATCCCACCGAGTCTGAGGCGAAGGAGACGGTGCCGATCTCGTCGGTGGTCCCAATGCTGATCCCATCGAAGGCGATATCGGCATCCTCCACCGGCCTCTGCTCCAGGCCGATGGTGGCCTTGATGACGAAGCTCTCTCCCTTCATCACCTCCTGAGGCGAGCTGACGGCGAGGACCCTCTCCTCTCTGATCTCGCTCACCACCAGGACGGTCTGGACGTCGGTGTACTCGTCCTTGCTCACCTGGACCTCGAAGCTACCCGGAGCGTTAGAGGAGTAGGTGTATACTCCGTCGGTGTCGGTGGTCCCGACCTCCTCCCCGTTGAGGGTGATGAGGGCTCCTACCACCGGTGCCCCGTCAGAGGTCACCACGATCTCGGCCGGCGTGCCCACGGTCGTCTCCGGGATATCGACCATCATGGGAAGCAGCTCCGCGCTGATCTGAACGATTGGCGCGACCAGCCTCTCATCGCTGTCGGAGGTCCTGAAGTACATGTTCTCCATGATGGAGATGGTCCTCCCCCTGCCCAGGCTGAAGGAGCCGTCATTTCTCATCTCTATCCCGTCGGAAGAGACGCTGTCGATCTCCATCTTGCCGTAGGCCTCGTTCTCCTCGACGGATCGAGGATCGTCGGATACCTGGAAGATCCCCTCGATGGTGGCCAGGTCCTCCTCCCTACCCCGGAAGACGCTCTCCACGTTGACCGCGATGATGGGCACGTCCTCGCTTCCGATCTCCACCTCGTATGTGAAGGTGGAGCTGTCCACGTCGCTTCCAGGCTCCACGACCTTGCTGTCCACCTCATCGCCGTCCTTGACCACGGACATGTAGACCCGGTTTCCTTCCAGGTCCACCTCCTTGATCCGGAGCTCGTACCCCTCCTTCAGGGGGAAGCTGGCCCCGCTCCGGATGGTGTAGGACTCGTCGTCGTCGATGAGGACCTTTCTCAGCTCCTCCTCGTTTATGACGCTGAACTCGTCGGTGAACTCGGTATCGTCGCTGTATCCCGCGAAGTACTTCTCGGCCAGAAATCCAATGACCTGGTACTGCCCCCAGTCGTCGAACTCGAACCTCACCAGCTCGGGCTCAGTGCTGTACTCCAGATCCCCGTCGTCGATGCTGTCGCCAGAGAAGGTGGCGGTCATCGTCTCGGTCCCCACATCGTCGTCGATGTCGTAGTAGAACCCCTCGAAGTTGTAGGGGGTCCAGGTGAACTCGTCGTACTCTCCCGGATCGATGACCGTCCCTCTGATCTCGTAGCTTCCCGTCCTCTCCACCGTGGGGCCGAACCGGAGCTCGTCGGAGTCGCCCACCAGGAAGCTGACCTCCCCCATCACCGGGACCGTCCTCCCCTTTCGAAGGGTGATGGAGTTGTCGTTGGACATCCTTATGGTGTCGCCGGATATCGTATCAACGGTCATATCTCCATAATCGGAGTCACTCTCGACGGTGATGTACTGGTCGGAGATCTGGAAGATCCCATCCACGGTGACCAGGCTCGTCTCAGCCCCGGCGAAGATGCTCGAGACGTGGATCATCACCAGAGGCATGTCCTTTCCGCTCATGTCGATCTCGTACTTGTAGGTGGAGGATCCCAAATCCCTGGGATCGATGACCTGATCGTCCACCTCCTCGCCGTCCTTGGCCAGGGAGAACCAGACCTTGTTCCCGTCCAGATCGATCTCCTTGATCCGGGCCTCGTACCCGTCCTCCAGGGGGAGGACCGAGCCGGTGTCCACGGTGTACTCCTCATCGTCGTCGATGAGGACCTCGCGGAGCTCCTCTTCGTCCAGGAGGCTGATCTCCTCGTCGACGACGTCTTCATTCGTTTCTATGTATCCTGCAAAGTACTTCTGAGCCATGAAGCCTATGACGTGGTAGTTGCCCCAGTCGTCGAACTCAAACTCGATGGAGACCGCCTCAGTCTCATAGGTCAGTTCTCCCTCATCGATCTCCCTGTCGTAGCCGTCTCCCGACTCCCCCAGCTCGACAGTAAGGGTCTCGGTCCCCACATCGTCGTCGAGGTCGTAGAAGAAGCCCGAGTAGGTCTGATAGTCCCAGGTGTAGGGGTTCGGATTCTTCCCCTCCCGCCAGATCCGGTCGGTGGTGGAGAGCTCCTCATCTTCATCGGTGGCGTTGCCATCATCCACCTCTGTATCGTTCTCCTCCCCGGCCATCTCCTCTCCGGAGACGGCCGCTGCGATGGCCTCTCTGATCGGAGCAGAGTCGTCCCTGGGTGCGTCTTGCATGGGCGCGTCCATCATCGGAGCCTCACCTGCTGCCTCCTCGGCCGGTGGCATCTCGGTCTCTTCAGTCGGAGTCGGTTCAGCCGTCACCCCACCCTCCTCAGAGGTCGTGACCTCCGCTGGAGATTCCTCCTCCGTTGGAGCCGGTTCAGCATCCGTCACCCCAGAATCCTCCGAAGGGGAAAGATCTTCCCGGGGTGCATCCGCTGGTGGTGCATCCTCCGGCGGCGCCTCCATTTCGGCGGCACCATCCTCGGCGGTCTCATCTTCAACAGCGGATTCCATCGAGGGTTCGGTCCCTGGAGGGGCCGCCTCCTCTGGAGCATCACCCTGTGCGAAAGCTCCCATTGGCAGAACTGCCGCCACGGCGACAAGGAGCAGGCAAAGCAGTCCTCCTGCCCTAAGGTAGTTCATGACTCTCCTCCCACCTATATCGATCTTAATATAATGTCCATCTGTCAGTTCTATATATATGTTATCGCATCTTTCACCACTGGCCTGGCGATGGGGCGCACAAAACCGGACCCATTTCCATCGGATTCGATCCCGGGCATTCTCTGATGGACCTGCTCTGAGTTAAGGGTTTGCGTGAAGGGGACCGGGATCATCCACTTCTTCCCCAATCCAGCTCTGGCCTCTCCCGGCCCCTCCATCGAGGCCCGAAGTCTCTTCTTCGTTCGAATTATTCTTAAATTTCGGTTCTTTCGGATATAAACGAATCCTATCGGTTCCACATAAGGGTTTGGGCGGTGGACGGTGGGCGAAATTCCGAGATTGAAATCCCGAGATCGGAATCCCGAGTTCGGTGGGAGCCTTCACCTCCCGCAATCTTTAAGTCGCTGACGATCGCTTTCTTCCTGGGGAGGTTGTATCTTTGAGATTGATCGCGGGATCCGTTCTATTCATTTTGTTGGGATCATCCCTGGCTGCCGCCTTTTCCGCCAACGGCGGCAATAATCCCTACGACAGGATTATGCTCGATTATCTGCCAAACCCCTTCGCCGCCGATCGGCCTGCCTGGGACCCCTTCGGACCGGACCAGGGATCGGAATATACCCCGGGGAGACCTGAATGGGACCCCTACTCTCCCGCCAGCTACGATGTGCCCCAGCTGATCTCCGCCGACCCCTTCGCCCCGGAGCAGAATCTATCCATAGGCGATGAGGTGGCAAGTCCAAACCAGATCTACCTCCAGCTGGGGAGCCTCCTGGTGACCGAAGGGACTGTGGGCCTGGGGTCCCCCTACACCCTCTGGCTCCTCGTCGGAGACCTGGGACCCTTCGGCCTCTATGACGGTGGAAGCAGGATTCTGTCCCCGGGATTTGTGAGCCGCGGGTGGTACCGGCTGGACAGATACGCCGAGACTGTGGAGACCCACCTTTATCGGTTCAACACCAGCACTCCGAGCAACTCGGTGACCCTATCCGTCAGCTCGGCCGGATATCCTGCAGGTTACGGCCTGGTGGGAAGGGTCGCGGACCCCGATGGGTTCGGCATCCCCAGGGCGAGGGTCCTGATCTCGGGATATGATGGCGGCGTCTTCAGCACCGTATCGGGCGGCCAGGGATACTACGGGATGGACGTCCCCTCAGGGACCTATTCGGTGACCGCAGAGCGGGAAGGTTTCACCTTCAGCACCTCCACGGCCCGGGTCTGGACCGGGACCGTCTCGGCTGCGGGGCCCATCGTGGGGTACGCCGTCCCAGGTCCGGTTGAAGGTGAGGTTAATCCCGACGAGAGCGGCGCAGCTGGGTCTGGGTGGCTGGAAGGCGTGGTCACCGACGGGAGCGGAACCCCCATCGCCGGGGCGACGGTCCGGATCGACGGCGTATTTTCCGTGACCACAGACCAGGACGGCGGCTACTTGACCAGCCTCGTTCCCGGATGGCATTCGATAACGGTGTCCGCCGCAGGCTACACCTTCGGCTCCACGTCGGTCCAGATTCTGGCAGGTCAAGTCTCAAGGCAGGACATCCAGGGGACCAGGATTGTTGCCCTGGGGAATTACGGATGAAGACCGCCGATCTCACCGAGGGCCAGCGGCACACACGCCCCCCCAGCGATAGGAGCGACGGGGCTGAAGGGTCATAAGGGCGTCCGCTGAATCTGAGGTGGGCAAAGAAAAAGAGCTGAGGCGGCTCGGGCGAGTCAGGCGTAGTTCCAGCGCCAGACCTTGAACCCGACGGCCAGAATTCCGAAGAAGAGGGCCAGCACGACCAGAGACTGCAGGTATTGAATGGTGGTTACGATCTCCATGTTCATCACTGGGATGAGTGCCTCTCTTATGTCTGATAAAGATTTTGGTTTTTCTTGCCGGAGGGGGGCGAGCTTTGCGCTCCATGCCGGAGATCGGCGGCACCAGCACTGCCATTCAGCTCTGACCGCCGCGATGCAATAATCGGGGGGTCCATCGCCGATGCCCTTCGGAAAGCCTCACAGGCCGAAGGGTCTCAGGGCTCTTTCGGCCAGCCGGGATTCCAGTGCCCATGACCGCCAAAAGTCCGGGGACGCCGGGTTTGAGATGCGGCAAGGTCCGAAAGACGCCAGCTTCGAGCAACGAGCAGACAGATCCCGGGCCTCCTTGAGCCATCGGGTCGAATTCCCGGAGGATCTGATCTTCGCCGGTCGTCGGTGGGGCCGGGCTGCCAGGGGCCGCCGGATGCCAGAGCAGGCTGCAGTCCGGGCAGGCGAGGCCCAACCTATCTCCACCGGTCCTGGAGGGGAGACGGGCGAGACCGATATCATTATATCTCCAGATCGACAAGCCAAAAATCATGTCTTGGATGAAGGATAAGAAGTTCTGCGACAGGGATCGAGAGAAGCTGGAGAAGGGGAGCGGATCTGTAAAGTTCCTCACCATGATCTGCAACTGGTTCTACCGGGTCATGTCCTGGTGAGGCGGGAGCCCCAGATCAGCGGCAGCGACAGGCCTGATAGATCGCCGAGCTTCTGGTCTGAAGCAGCTTTATCGCCTCTTTTCTGCTTTTTCCGAAGCTGAGGACCGAGGAGACCGGTTCATTCATCCTGGCCAGAGATCCCGGCCTGGGGACGTCGGCGATCCACTTCGTCGCGCACCGGAGGTCTCCCTCTATTTTCAGGCCCGTTTTTGCAAAGACGATACCCCTCCCCCCGAATCCCCGGGGCCTGGGCCTCTCTGGAAGGATGCCCTCAAAAGAGAGGAGGTGGGCCTCGAAGAGGTTCATCCCCGTGGAGATCTCCACCGCATCCAGGCTCCCCTGAAACCGCGGGTTCACCTCCAGGACGACGGGTCCCGACTCTGCGAGGATGAAGTCGACCCCGTTGGAGCCCATCAGATGTAGGCCCCTTGCGATCTCCTCGGCCGTCTTCATCATCTCGACGACCTGGGGATCGTCCCGGGACCTCTCCAGAGGCGAGACGTTCCCGCAGTAGCGAAAACCGCTTCCTCCGAGCCATTCGGTCCCGATCAGCTGCTCGTTTGCGGATATGGCCACCGCATCCTCGCCGTCGGATATCACCGATACGCTGGCGGGGGTGCCTTCGACCAGCTCCTGGACGATCAGGTCCCCCTTCAGGCGGGCCAGGTCCCGCTCGGAGAAGACGAGCCTGTTCTCGGCGCCGCCGGCCCCCTTCCGGGGCTTGACCATCAGGGGAAAGGTGCCTGATCTGTCCTCGTCGATCTTCCAGGCAGGAGCCGAGGCGAACCCCTCCCCCTCCAGCCAGCGGGCGAGCCAGAGCTTGTCGGAGACCTGGGAGATCTTCTCCGGGGGGTTGTTCAGAACCTGGATTCCGTCGATACCGTCTATTCCACCGATCCTCATCTCCTCGACGCCGGGGCCGAGGACGATAGAGTCGATGGAGCCACGATCCAGAATCGTCCTGATCAGGTTTTCCGCCGAGCTGGCGAGCTCGCCGAGGATCGAGGGATCTGCCTTGAGGATAAAGGTCTGGAAGGCCGACTTCTCCAGGTCCAGGTCGCGGTAGCAGTCGGCGGCGAAGACGACGTGGCCGGCCCGGGCCGCAGAAGAGGCGATATGGCGGACGGACTGGCCGACGACCAGGATTCGGCGGGGTCGATCAGACCTCACCCCGATCCGTCCTCAATCTCATCATCCTCCTCACGCCTTTCGGTATTCTCGCGTCGTTCGGTGTTCACACACCTTTCGATCACCGTTTTGTATCGAGGGCTTGGGACGACCTCGATCTTTCCACCAAATCCCCGATCCAATTCCAGACCAAGAAAGAGACGGTCCAGAAATACCGCCAGGGCCGCCACCTCTGAGTGGGGCTGGTTTCCGACCCCGACGTTCCAGTCCGCCATCTCGTAGATCTCCGGAGGGACCTTCTCCGCCCCCACCACCACCATCAGAGCCTCGGAATGGCGGATCTCCTCCATGGACTCGGATAAGGGTGTGCCGTACATGGTGAGGTGGACGACTTTGCCCCCGGCCTCCTTCCACCGCCTCGCCTCCCCCTTCCAGCTGCCGACCGACCTCACTTGAAAGTTTCCGCCCCACCTCTCGACCACGTCTTCAAGGCCCCCGACCAGCTTGTCGTCCCTTCCGGCGAGGATCATCTCCTCGGCCCCGAAGGCCCGGGCCACGAGGCCAACGTGGGTGGTGATCCTCTTGTCCCGCTCCGGCCGGTGGCCGAGCCGTAAGACCGAAACTCGCATGGCCGGGAGAGGTGCGAGATGCTATTTATCCTCTTGTCCCATCAAAACCGATAAATCCCTTGGCCGCCTTCACCCCTGAGATGAAACTGTGCGAGAGATGCGGGGGCAAAGGCCATCTGACGGTGGGGGATCGGGTCTGTCCCAACTGCAAGGGGACCGGCAAGATCGAGTCCGTCAGCCTGGGCGAGGCCTCCGCGAGCGAGATCGACGACCTGGTGACGAAAGGGGCGACCAGATGTCCGGTATGCAAGGGGGAGGGCAAGATTCCGGTCACCGAGACCTGCAGCGAGTGCGGAGGCCTGGGCAGGGAGTACCTCTGCGCCGTCTGCGGCGCGAAGCTCACCTCCAAAAGCGAGCTGTGCGCCAGCTGCTCCAATAAGCCCGTCGTCCACGTCCTGGACAGGGCCTGCGATACCGACGACCTGGTGATCGGCGACATCTATCGAGGTAAGGTGTCGGGGATCGCCAACTTCGGGGCCTTCGTGGACCTCAACGACCACGTCCGGGGCCTGGCCCACAACAAGTTTTTGAAGAGAACCCCCGAGGTGGGCGAGGAGATCACCGTCCGGGTGAGGAACGTCGCCCCCAACGGCAACATCGAGCTTGAGCCTGCGGAGGTGGGAGAGCACCACACCCTGGAGGTGAGAAAGGAGCTGCCCGTCACCAGGGTGAGCGACCTTCCGCGCTCGGTGGGAAAGATGATCTGTATGGAGGGGGAGGTGATCCAGGTCAAACAGACCGGCGGTCCCACCATCTTCACCGTCGCCGACGATAGCGGCCTCGTCTTCTGCGCCGCCTTCGAGCGGGCCGGAGTCCGGGCCTACCCCGAGATCGACACCGAGATGATCGTGCGGGCCATCGGCGACGTCTCGGTCAGAAACGGCCAGATCCAGATCGAGATCAGGTCGATGAGACAGCTCTGGGGAGGCGAGGCCTCCGAGGTCAAGGACCGGATCGAGCGGGCCATCGACCAGAGGGCCGAGCCCTCCGATCCGCCCCTTCTGGTGGAGAGCGAGATCATCGCCAGGCTCAAGCCCAAGATGAGGGAGGTGGCCAAGGAGATCCGGCGGGCGATCTTGAAGTCGAAGCCGATCGTGGTCAGGCACCACGCCGACGCCGACGGGATGTCCGCCGCGGTGGCCATCGAGACCGCGGTCATCCCCCTGATCAGGGAGGTGGGGGGCTCCGACGCCGAATACTACAACTATCGGCGGGCGCCGTCCAAGGCCCCCTTCTACGAGCTGGAGGACGTCACCAAAGACCTCACCTACGCCCTGGAGGACCAGTCCCGCCACGACCAGAAGATGCCTCTGGTGGTCCTGATGGACAACGGCTCCACCGAGGAGGACGTCCCGGCCATGAAGCAGGCCCGGATCTACGGCCTGGAGATGCTGGTCGTCGACCACCACCACCCCGACCAGGCGGTGGACGAGTACCTCATCACCCACGTCAACCCCGCCCACCAGGGAGGGGACTTCGGGATCACCACGGGGATGTTGGCGACGGAGATAGCGAGGATGATCAACCCCGAGGTGGAGGAGAAGATCAAGCACTTTCCCGCGGTATCGGCCGTCGGCGATCGGAGCGAGGCTCCCGAGGCCGAACGGTACATCCGCCTCGTCGAGGACCGGTTTTCGAAGGACGACCTGAAGAAGATCGCCCTGGCCCTCGATTACGAGGCTTTCTGGCTGCGGTTCAACGACGGTCGGGGGCTGGTCAACGACATCCTCTGCCTGGGAAGGCTCGATCGGCACCGGAAGATCGTCCAGCTCCTCTGCGAGCAGGCCAAGGAGGCGATCGACGAGCAGCTCCGGGCGTCCTTCGCCCACGTCAAGACCCAAACCCTCCCCAACGGCGCGGTCATGAACGTTTTGGACGTGGAGAACTACGCCCACAAGTTCACCTTCCCCCCGCCTGGGAAGACCTCCGGCGAGGTCCACGACCTCCTCTGCAAAAAGTTCGAGGGAAAGCCGGTGGTGACCATCGGCTACGGCCCCGACTTCGCCGTGCTCAGGAGCCGGGGGGTCCGGATGAACATCCCCAAAATGGTCCGGGAGCTCCGGGAGGAGATCAAGGCGGGGGGGGTCAACGGCGGCGGCCACCTGGTCGTCGGGTCGATCAAGTTCGTTGGCGGGATGAGAAAGGAGGTTCTGGCAAAGCTGGTGGAGAAGATAGCCGCCTGTCCTACAGATCCCATCGTCCCGGCGGGCGCGAAGCCTGAACAGAGAGTCGAGGCCTGATGATGACAAACCTTGGATATACCGAGAAGGTCCTGGACCACTTCAAAAACCCGAGAAACCCCGGAAGGATCGAGGACGCGGACGTGACCGCGAAGGTGGGGAGCGCCGCCTGCGGCGACATGGTCCAGCTCTACCTGAAGATCAACCCCGATACCGAGGTGATCGAGGACATAAAGTTCGAGAGCTTCGGGTGCGCAGCTAACATCGCCAGCACCAGCGTCACCACCGAGCTGGCCAAAGGCAAGACTCTGGAGGAGGCGAAGGAGGTTCACTTCAAGCACGTGGTGGAGGAGCTGGGGGGGCTTCCCAAGCACAAGGTCCACTGCGCCCAGCTCGCCACCGCCGGCCTGAAGGCGGCGATCATGAAGTACGAAGCGAAAGCCGGGAAGAGGGCCGTGGACGAGGACTTCGTCAAGAGGATGATGACCGGGGTCCTCGACCCGGCGAAGGGCCTGAACATCGTCGCGGCGAAGAGGGTCGAGAAGATCGAGGTCGATGAAAAGAGGGTCAGTGTGGTCCTCTCAAAGGAGCTCGACCCCGAGACCAGGGCCACCATGGCCGAGGATGTGACCGAAGCCCTCACCGGGCTGGACCTGGAGGTCTCGGTAGAGTAGCTCTATCCGGTGCATAGCATTATCCGGCAGCCGGTGAATTGAGGTCGGACTGGCGGGATCTCATCTTCAAGGATCTCCGTCCTCAGCCCCCGATAGGCGGTGCGGACCTGGGCCCTCCCTCCATTTTGGCCCGCTGGGCCGCCCGCCCGGGACTGGTTCTATTCTGCATGTATTCGATTCTGCATGTATTCGATTCTGCATGTATTCGATTCTGCCGGGGTGAGATTCAGCGGCATCTTCTCGCTGGCAAGACCCACCCCGCAATTTATATCTCATCCCTCGATAGTCATTGGGCCGGTGAACCGCGTTGAGCGAGTTAAATGAGCTGGTGATCGAAAGAGACGATTACCTGGAGTACCTGAAGCAGAGGCTGAGGCTGACCGACCCCTGCATGGCGGAGGAGGTGGAGCGGGTGGGCTTCCCCTTCCTCTTCGCCTCGGGGAGCGAGCTATTGCGCTCCTACATCCTTAACCAGACGGAGTTTGCGACAAGCCTGCCCGACAGGCTGAGGGTTCCGGACCGGGGTTACGCCTGGTACATGTTCTCCCAGTCGGTGAAGGAGATCCAGGTGGACGAGAATAGAATCGTGGTCAAGTACGAGCTTCAGGACGACTACAGGCTACCCTTCAGGCGCTTCTACCTCTGACTTTGATCGGCCGCGGCCCATTTTCCCGTCGCCTTGCCCTGGAGGGCGAGCTTCCCCATCTCTTTTGCCACCTGGTCGCATAGCGGCGCGGGGCTTGCCTCTTCCAGGGGTGTACCCGGCAGGGGGATGAAATGGTGGGCGCGGATCCGGCCCCCTCCCCCGACGACCTCCCGGGCCAGGTCCAGGGTCATCCTCTGGTCTTCGGGGGTCTCTTCCGGGAGGCCCACGATCAGGTCGAGGTTGGGGACGATCCCCCAGTCGAGGCAGAGATCGCAGGCCCTCCTCACCGCCTCGGAGTCGTGGCCTCTCCCCACCGCCCTCAAAATTCGGTCGCTTCCCGACTGGCCCCCGATGCTGAGGTGGCGGTTCTTGCAGTACCGGACCACCAGGTCCAGGGCCTCCTCGGTCACGAAGTCGGGCCTCACCTCGGAGGGGAAGGTCCCGAAGTAGATCGGCTTATTGAGCTCCGAGAGGGAGGCGAGGAGCCGCTCCACCTTCTCGATCCGGGGGTGGACGCCGTCGGAGCCGTAGGCGAGGGAGTTGGGTGAGGTGAACCGCAGGTCCGAGTAAAAGTCGGCGTACCTCGAGATCACCGGGATGGACCGGTGGCGCATCCTCCTCCCGAAGAGGCAGGGGGTTTGGCAGTAAGCGCACCCCCAGGGGCAGCCGCGGCTGATCTCCAGGGGCGAAAATATCGGCGGCCTGAAAGGTGGGTAGAGGTCGAGTTTGACATATTCTCGCTTCGGCGTTATTCGCACCGCGCCATCTCGTTTGTAGGCGATGCCCCGGACCGTCTCCGGATCGCCCCCGCCCTTGATGACTCCGAGAAGCTCCGGGAGGGTTTCCTCCCCCTCCCCGATGACCACGTAGTCGAAGCGTTGGAGCGCCTCCTCCGGCCTCGCCGAGGGGTGAGGGCCTCCGGCGACGAAGACCGCCCCAACCTCGGCTCTGGCGGCTGCGACCTCCCGATAGACCTCCTCGGCCTGGGCGGAGGCGAAGCTGTAGAGCATGATCCCCTCCCGGGGGCGCTCCGCGAGCCCTGCGCCCTCCACCAGGGGGAGAAGGGCGGCGATGCTGTAGCTGTTCTTCTTGTTCCAGCGAAACCAGATCCCGGCGGGGCTGGCGTCGAGGGCTCTCTTTTTGGATTTCATCCTCCTCGCCTTGATCCCCTTCACCTTCCCTCAAAAAGCAGGGACTCGTCCTCTTCGCCCTCCCGGACGGACAGGGCAACGAAATCGAACCGGTTCACGTCGACGAGCCCCCTGTCCGTCAGCTTCAGCTCCGGTATCACCGGAAGACAGAGGAAGGAGAGGGTCATGAAGGGATCTTCCAGGGCGGAGCCGAGGCCCTTCGCCGCCTCCGTCACAGATTCGATCTTCTCTGCGACCTCCTCCATCGATCGGTCCGAGAGGAGGCCGGCTATGGGGAGCGGCAGGGATGCGGCGACATCCCCGCCGTCGACGACGGCGAGGCCGCCCCCCATATCCCGGACCGCGGAGACGGCCCGGAATATCTCCATCGGGCTGATCCCCACGGCGGCGATGTTGTGGGAGTCGTGGGCGACGGAGGTGGCGATGGCGCCCTTCTTGAGGCCGAAGCCGTTGACCAGGCCCAGGCCCACGTTCCCCGTCCCCCTGTGCCTCTCCACCACGGCCATCACGAGGAGGTCGCGATCGAGGTCGGCGACGACCTTGCCTCCTTCGACCTTCGGCCGGATGAGAAGCGATCTGGTGATGATCTGGTTTGGGATCACCCCGATCGCCCTCACCAGGTCGCCCTCGGCCGCTATATCGAAGGAGCCGGGATGGATGGGCCCGATCTGGATGGATACCGATGGGGGCCTCGCCGCCTTCGGCAGGGGCGCGGTCATGCGGCCGCCCTCGGCGACCACGGCACCGTCCTTGAGGACCGTTTGGACCTCAAAGCCGTCGAGGTCCTCGAGGACGATCATGTCGGCCTTCCGGCCCGGGGCGATGGCGCCGTGGTTAGATAGACCGAAGTACTCGGCGGGGTTGAGGCTCGCTATGCGGATGGCCGTGACCGGATCTAGCCCCGAACCGACGGCCCTCCTGACCATGGAGTCGATGTGCCCCTCCCGGAGGATATCGGAGGGGTGGCGGTCGTCGGAGACGAAGAGAAAACGGCTGGAGTTCGCCGGCGTCACCAGAGCCAGCAGCTGGTCCAGGTTCTTTGCGGCCGTCCCCTCCCGGATCATGATCCTCAGCCCCAGCCGCAGCTTCTCACGGGCCTCCTCGATAGAGCTGCACTCGTGGTCGGACTCGATCCCGGCGGCGACATAGGCCGCAAGGTCCCTTCCCGAGAGGAGGGGACAGTGGCCGTCGATCCGGGGTCGGTGGCCGTCAAACCTCGCCCTTTCAGCGAGGCCGAGCTTCGCCATCACCTGGGGATCTCGGAAGACGACCCCGGGGTAGTTCATCATCTCTGCGATCCCCAAAACCCCCTCCTCGCCGATCAGCTCTGAGAGGGCCTCGGCGTCGAGGCTGGCACCCGAGGTCTCCAGATGGGTTGCAGGGACGCAGGAGGGGAGCATCACGAAGACTGATAGGGGCAACGACCTCGAGGATTCGAGGACGTATCTTATCCCCTCCGCCCCCAGAACGTTGGCGATCTCGTGGGGGTCGGCGACCACGGCGGTGGTCCCCCGAGGGACGACGGCCCGAGCGTACTCGGGGACGGTCACCATGGCAGACTCCAGGTGAACGTGGCCGTCGATGAACCCCGGCGCCAGAACCTTCCCCGAGAGGTCGATGGTCTCGCGGGCGCTGGAGCAGTCGAACCCCACCACCGTCCCCTCAGAGATCGCCACGTCGGACTGGTACGCCTCCCCGGAGAGGGTGTTCACCATATCCGCTCCCTCCAAGAGGAGGTCGACCTCCACCTCACCGCGGGCCGCGGCGATCAGTTCTTCGAGCTTCATCCGAGTTCACCGGCCAATGATCTGTTCTTACCCGAGTTCGAGGGTCAAGACCGGTTTTATCCTTTTCCGCCCATGCCCCTAGAGGACAGGAACTCATCTAGCCGGGGGGGGGTGACGACAGCGAAAAGGCCGCGAGATTGACGGTCCCGATTTGGGGGCTGGACCGACGAAGGGGCTGAAGAGGGGGTTGGTGATAAGCTGGAGATAAATTACTAAACTCGATAAGTCGATATGATCGAAAGAAACTGAACGGTACTAGGTTCACCAACTCAGAATGCCTTTTTGGAGACTGATGAAAATGACGAGATTATGCGCGTTTGGAATCACTTGTTCGACCCTCCTGGCCTGCCTTCTCTTGGCCAGCGGGATCGGCGCCGGCACCGCCTCGGATCTCCCCCCGGCTGGAGAGAACTTGAGCATAAACACAAACTTCAGCACCTGGCACCTCCACGACAGCATCGAGGTCCAGACCGTCTGGATCCCCATGCTCGAATCTCTGCGGGAGAGGAGCGGGGGGAGAATCGCCTACAACTTATTCGACGGCGGCGCCCTGGGGTCGGGGCCCGAGCACTACGACATCGTCGCCGACGGCCGATCGGATATGGGGTACGCCACCCTCACCTGGACTCCGGGACGGTTCCCCCTCTCCGACGTCCTCAGCCTCCCCGCCTCCATCGAATGCAAGGAGATCGCGACGGAGATAGGAAACGCCGTCTACGACCGGGCCCTTCGCGGCGAGTTTACAGACGTGAAGGTGATTGAGGTGAATCCCTGCATCAACTCCCACCTCTGGACCGCCGAGCCGGTCTCGACCCTGGAGGACGTCCAGGGCTTGCGGATCAGAAGCCCCGGAGGTCTCCAGACCAGGTGTATCGAGGCGATCGGAGCGGAGCCGGTCTTCATGCCCCTCGACTCGATCCGGGAGGCGATGGAGAACGGCAGCATCGACGGGATCGTCACCTGTCCTTCAATGGTCTCGTCCTTCGGCCTCGAAGAGGTCGCCGATCACTGCACCCTGGTCACCTTCGGCTGCGTCGGGGAGGGGCTCTTCATGAACCGCGACTCCTGGGAGAATACCCCCGAGGACCTCCGAGCGATCATCGAGGAGGTCTGCGAAAACCCCTACCGGACCACAGGCGGGATGACCAAAGAGACCTACGATGAGATCCTGGCCGAGCTGAATGAGAGCGAGGTCATCTTCACGGCCCTCTCGCCCGAGGAGGAGGCGCGCTGGCACGCGGCCTTCTCGAACGTGACCCGAGAGTGGGTCGCGGAGTTGGAGGCGGAGGGGCTTGCTGCCAGGGAGGCGGTGGAGATATTCAACCAGGAGTGCGAGAAGCGCGGGGTCGTTTGCGTCGCCTTCCCCCCGGAGTGGAGGTAGGGGCTAAGAGCAGGAAGAGAGATTTTCGGGGAGCTTTGAGGTGAGCCTCCTATCTCCAAGTCTGGTGGCGGATCCCGAGGGACAGGATCCTCCCCTAGAGAAAAATCAGCGGGATGAAAGGGCTCTATAATGGCCTCATTCGAACCGAACCGAGACCTCCCCCAGTCCGTCGAACCTCGCCTCGATCCGATCCCCACTCGCAACCGGCATCATAGGGGTCATCGACCCGGCCAGGATCACCTCCCCGGCCCGGAGGCCGCCGCCGTGCTCGGCGAGCTTGTTGGCGAGCCAGGCCAGCGATTCGGCGGGGTTTCCCAGGATGGCAGCACCCGTCGACCTTGCCACCTCCTGGCCGTTCTTATCCATGACGACTTCGACCATCCTCAAATCCAGGTCCCCTGGGGCAAGTGCCCTCCCCCCCAGGACGAACCGGGCGGCAACGCCGTTGTCGGCGATCACCTCACGGGTCCCGATCATCCAATCTCTGGTCCGGGCGTCGTTGATCTCGATGGCGGCCGTCACCGCCCCGACCGCTCCCAGGGCGTCGTCGATGGTCGCGCCGGGGCCGGAGAGGTCTCTATGGAGGGTGAAGGCGATCTCGCATTCTACCTTCGGATGGATCAGCCGGGAGAGGGAGGCGGCCTCGCCGCTGGCGATCTTTTGGCTTTTGAAGAGGTGGCCGTAGATCGGCTCGGAGATCATCATCGCTTTCTGTATCGCCTCGTTGGTGGCCCCCACCTTCTTTCCCGCGAGCCGCTCTCCGGCCGCAAGCTTCTCTGCCACTATCGCCATCTGAACCCGATAGGCCTCCTCCACCGTCAGATGAGGACAGATCACGGATATCGGCTCCAGGGCGGCCCTCTCCGCCTCCGCGGCGAGATACCTCCTCGCCAGATCGTCTATGGCATCCTCTTTTGTCATCCGAACTTCTCCCTCTTCTATTTTGGATGGCCCCCTCCCGCCGATGGCATACAAAAGGTCGATCCGGCTTGCGCCGACTGATCGCCTTCCCTGATGTATCCGTCTGCCCGGTGGGCCGCCCGCCTTGGGTCCAGAACATCGATATCTGGGACATCTTTCATTAATCTTCCCTTCGTGATCTCCTCGAATACGGGGCCAGGATCTCACGCCGGAGACCAGCGGGTCTTCATCGACCCGGCCCCGATGGATGACCCATGGAAAATGCTTATTTAGTATCATGCTAAAGACGGGCTCCGAGGGAAGATAATTTGGACCCGGATCAGAAGTTCAACATCGCCTCCACGATCGTGGTCGTCTCTGCCACTTTAATTGCCGTCTACATTACGAAGGAGGTGCTCTTGCCGTTCCTTCTGAGCTTCCTTCTAGCCTACGTTTTTTATCCAGTATATCGATGGCTGGTGAACAGGACTCACCGGAGGAACCTCTCGTCCTTTCTGACCATGCTCCTCATCCTCAGCATAATTCTCTTCCCCGCCTTCGGCTTCGCAGGCGTAGTCCTCCAGGAGCTATCGAACATCATCAACCTCGGCGGCGTCGGATACCTCCGCGAGGGGGTTACTACAATGCTCGATGCCTTCATCAGCTTCGCGGAGGATTACCTGCCCGCCGTGTTCACCTCCCGGCTGGAGGCATTGGGGGATATCGGGAGACTGGCCCTGGCAAGATTCAGCCCCATCATCCAGGAGGTGTTATTGAGCTTCGTATCCAGCGTCCCCCTCCTGGTTACGGAGGCGATGGTGGCGGCCTTCTTCACCTATTACTTCCTGATAGACGGGAAGGGGCTGATCGAGAGAGCCCTGGAGCTGATGCCGAAGAGGGAGGTCATGGCCCGCTTCCTGATGGAGCTGGACGCCATCTACTCAAGCTTATTCCGGCTTCTGTTCGCCACCGCCGCGATCATTGCGGTCATGGGGGCGGCCGGGTATTTTGTCCTGGGGGTCCCCTACCCGGCCCTCCTGGGGATACTCACGGGCGTCTTTTCCCTCATGCCGATGCTGGGCGCTTTCATGGTCTTCGGCCCCATCGCCGTCTACTTCGTCGTCGTCCAGGACTACATCCGAGCCTTCGCCGCCCTCTTCTATGGGATCGTATTCCTCACCGTCTTGCCCGGCAACGTCATTCTACCCAAGCTGGCCAGCCGAGGGGCCTCCATTCATCCCCTGATCACCATCCTGGCCTTCCTGGCTCCCATACTCGTCCTCGGAATCTCGGGGATGATCCTGGGCCCGGCGGTCTACGGCTTCGTCCTCGCCTCCTTCAGGACCTGGATATACTTCAGGGAGGAGAAGTTGGAGGGAGAAAAATCCGCTGAATACTCCGGACTGTAGGCTCTGCCACCTCCATCAATCCGGCGGGCTACGAGGATTGGTGGACTAGCGACTGCCAGACTATGAAGGTTGGCGGACGATTGTTGGACTGCGGGGGTTGGCGGACTATGAGGGTTGGACCGCGAAGGCTGGCGGGCCACGACGATTGGTGGACTGGGATGGTTGGACTACGAGGGCTGGCGGACTACGATGGTGTCGGATATCTTATTGAATAAACGCTGACCGCTGCCGCGGAAGGCGATCCAGGATATGAGGCAGTCGATGGGAAGCAAAAAGGCCTTCCCGAAGCTCTCTACGGCCGCGTCCACCAACCCAACCTCTTCTCCAGAAGTGCTGGTGACTGCGAT
The DNA here is from genome assembly GCA_036733325.1 of Methanothrix sp. GTDB lineage: Archaea > Halobacteriota > Methanosarcinia > Methanotrichales > Methanotrichaceae > Methanocrinis. Next base: position 5,072 of record DAINAQ010000002.1, on the reverse strand, counting down.
ATTGAGGATCATCTTCCCCAATGATTGGCCTCTATAGCTCTCCAGTGCCGTCCAGTAAACGAAGAGCAGGATGGAATGGGCCAGCGCTCCATCGAATCCGAGGAGATCGATCTCCAGAACCGTCACGATCCTGTGCCAGAGGATCCCTATGAGAACGATATCTATTAGCCACGCCCAGAACCGATCTTCCCAGCTGGCCGCCGTATCATTCATGAGGACTCCTTATATTGACCCTTGCCACTCGCTTCATCTCAGCAATGGTGTATCTGGAGGAGGGCCTCAGCTTCAGGCCTTCCTCCTTTTCTTATACAGGTATCCCCCGGCAGCCGCCGCTATTACCAGGAGGAGAACCGCGGGCAGGAGCAGAGATGAGGAGGCAGCTTTGACCGTCACCGGTATCTTCATGCTCTCCGATATGACGGTATCCCCCTTGACGTCGGTGTACTTGATCTCGCTATTTATGCTGTATTCTTTGGGGGTCGCATCGGAGTCCACGTCCACTCTGAAGACGACCGTCTTCTCCTGGCCCGGCTCCAAATTCCCTATAAACGCCTGATCGTCGGTTGATGAGAAAGGCTTGAAGATCGATAGCCTGGCTATGGCGTCCTCTGCCGTCTCCTCGCCGATGTTCATATAGCTCACTTCGATGATCCCGTCCTTTTCGCCCCCGGAGAGCTCGCCCAGCACATCGGTGATCTCGAAGTCCGCCTCCAGCTTCACCATCACGGGGATGGTGACCGTCTCGTTTGCTCTCTGGTACCAGTAGGCGGTCTCGAATCCCCGGAGTCCGATCTCGGGGTCCATCTCGTTTGCGTCCACCTCTGCGTTATACTGATAGTCGTAGCTGAGGTCAAGGGTGAGAGGGTACTCGCCAGCAGGAGCGTGGCTTGCGATCTTGATGGAGAACTCCATCGGATCCTTGGATCTCTCGCCAGACCTCAAGGACTCGATCACCTGGTCGCCGGATTTGACCTCGATGAGGTCGGTGGCGGAGCGGAGGGTTCCCGTGATCCCCAGGGCCGTGGTCCTCTCCCACTCGTAGTCCAGCTCTCTATCTGCCAGGGCCTGCTCCATCTTGGTATCCGCCTTCTTGTCGGCCTCGTAACCCATGATCCTGCCGTAGTTGGTGATGTCTACGTAGAGGGTGACCGTATCGCCCCGTTCAAACTCGCTCGTTCCCGCAAGGCTTGCGTCGAGCTGGGGCGACCCCGACATCGTCCAGTAGTTGTCGAGGGATACCGAGGGGATGTAGTTATCCTGAGCACCCGAAGGAGATGGGTTGAAGACGGCGATGGCGATGAGGATGAAAGGTGCGAATTTGCCGAAATTGGCTCCAGTTCTCATCTCTTAAAACCTCCTGTAATAGCGATCAAATCAGCGGCGATCAAATCGTTGCCTTCAGAATCACCGATCTCTGAAATCATGGCCGGGATTTCAGGACCGCTGTATTTGGCAAGGTGATCATATCCAAGCGACATATGGCGAACCTGACCGGAATCCGGAGTTGCCGCCGTCCAGGCCGAAATTGATGTCAAAATAGCTTCCATCTATTCTTCTCCTCGATCATTGGTTCGGGTAAATCGGCTTTTGCCATCTCGTTTGCTCTTCTCCATCGTCTCACGTCTGATCTCCATGCGGATCATCAGCACGACCGATACCGTAAAGGTGGTGATGAGGGCGAATAATACCGACAGCACGGTCACAAGTCCGAAGTTGCTAATTATGTTGAAAGGCGATGCCACCAGAGCGGAAAATCCGAAGAAGCAGGTCATCCCCGAGGCCACCAGAGCAGATCCGATTCGGTTGACGGTGATCTTCATCGCCTCACGGGAGTTGCCCGCAGTCTTCAACTCCTCGTAGAATCGCTCCATCATCAGTATGGCATACTCCGATCCGGTTCCCAGGATCAGAGCGCCCAGAGTTGCCGTGAGCGGGGTGTACTTCAATCCGCCATAGTACATAACAAGCCCCATCCATCCGATCACCACCAGCATGGGCAGCACGACCAATAGGCCCCTGATGAGGTCTCTGTAGATGATGATCAGCAAGACGAAGATCAGGATCAATCCGAGGAGCGTCATCTGCGATCTGCCAGAAGTAAGGGCCTCTTTTACCGCGGTATTGAGCACTATGTCGCCCGTCGCGATGACTGAGACCGCCGGCGGGGGCGTCATCCAGTCCAGGTCCTTTTCAAGCTCGGTGACCAGACTGGAAACACCCTCCGTACCCAGGTTTGCTGACGCATCTCCGATGTTCACATCGATGTTGGCCATATTATGGCCGCTCAGATACGTATCTCGAACGCTCTGGGGGAAAGAATCGATTATGGACCTTATTCTATTTTCATCATCAGGCATCTCTCCGCCGTTGGCCAGCTTGATGTAGGTGGCTATGCTCGTGACGCTGACGACCTCATCTCTGGATCGGATCATATAGCCGGCGAATTCGTCCATCCAAACGAGATTATCCGGGCTGGCCACGTCATCCGCCTGAACCACATACTTGATGGAATCCGTTCCACCGAAGATCGACTTCATGTGGTTGAGGTCAACCAGAGGTGTAAGGTCCTGAGGGATGAAGTTCTTCTGATCCGCATCTACCAGAACCAGTGTATCAGTATGGCTCCCCCAGAGGCCGAAGATCAGGGCCAGGACCAGCACCACCTTCCATCTCTGCAAGACGAAGTTGGAGGTATTCTCCAGGAAGATGCCGATGGCCGAGGCGCTTTCTGCGATCTCTCCTCTCTGGGGTCGGGGCCATCTCTTCTCCGATAAGCAGAGGATGGTGGTGTTCACAAAGAGGGCGGAAAGGTAGCACAATACCAGACCGATGATACAGGTCTTTCCAAAATCCTTGATCATGGGCACGGGGGAGATGAGAAGAGAGGTGAACCCCGCCTCAGTAATGATCAGGGCGATGATGACGGGGACGGCAACACTGCTGACGGTATTTCTTGCGGCCTGGACCGGTTCCTTGCCCCCCACCATCTCCTCGTCCATTCTATTGTGGAACTGGATGGCATAGTCTATCCCAATTCCAATCAGGATCGGAAAAGCGGCAAAAGAGACCATGGTCATGGGAATATGGAGAAATCCCATGGCGCCGAAGGTCCAGACTATCCCCAATAGTACGATGGCTATGGGAAGTAGCGACCATCGGACGTGTCTGAAGACCAGAAGCAACGCAACCACCATCAGCACCGCCGCCAGGGCAAACACCTTCGCGTTGCTCTCATTCATCTCCTCTACAATTGCAGCCTGGAACGCAGGGTCGCCCGTTATCGTCGTTCCAAAACCCGGTGGAAAATCTGCGCTCCTGACCGCCGACTCCGTCTCCGCCAGAAGCTCATTTCGTTGGCCGTCGGTCAGAGTGGTGGGCATCCCCGCGATCATCCGGCCATGCTTTCGATCCGCCATGACGACCTTCAATTGATCCGGATTCGAGCTGGATAGAATTTCGTCTATCCTCTCTTGAGATGGGATCCGACGTATGCCGCTCTCGCGGTATTCGGCATCTGCCACCAGGTCGGCCAGGCTCTGCACTCCAACGACGCTATTAAGCCGTTTCATGTGATCGGACAGTCGCAGGCCGGCCCGCAGAGCCTCCTCCTCGGCCACGTCCTCCGCTTCCATCAGAATCATGATGGGGTCCGTGGCGAAGTTCTCTTCGTAGAGGTGGCTATATTCTTGATATAGGATCGAGTCTTTCTCCACCAGACTTTCTGTGGTCATCCCCTGGCTCTCTATCTGTTGAGCGTATTGAAGGGATAATATAGTAAGAAGCACTGCCGCAGCTATTATCACCAGAGGATTATTTGTGATCCAAACTCCGAGCCGCTTCAATTCGATCATGATTGTGATGCTCTCTTCGGATTTGCCAGAGCGAGTGGGTCAAACCGCGGATAAGTTGCAACCCCATGAGATCTTCAAGGATAAATACTCTATGATCAATAACTATTTCAAAAATATTTTATGATTATCCGGAGAGAATATTTATGATAATATCTGGATAAATATATGCTGAATCCGTTTTCATGAGGACACTTCGCCCCTTCCAGTTGGGTCAGTTCGAATGAGCATAGAAATGATGATATCAGGAGCAGGTGCTATTTCGTTTCGAAATGTGTGAAATTATTTCAACATATTTATATTATCGCCATATTCGATCAGCCGTTCTCGCTCAGAAAGATTTTTCTTTGATGAAAGAGCCAATGAGTCTCGGAGACGCTGTATTGGACAGCTCATCGCCGCTTCCAGAAGGTTGGATAGAAACCGCAAATTCGGCAACTCGCAAGAATGCAGGAGCATCATGAATGAGGCAAGAAAGACATCCCACGTTTATCCCCTTGAGGCGGTTTATACTTCTTGATCTACTTTACGATCCGGTGGCCCGTCACGTCCTGATATATGCGGCGGCACACGTATTACTCGGCACCCTTCTTTACAGCTGGCTTGAGGGATGGAACTGGATCGACTCCCTTTATTTCGTGGTCATTACTTTAGCCACAATTGGATATGGTGATCTGGCACCGACCAGGCCTATAACCAGACTTATCACAGTCTTCTACGCGATCAACGGCATAGCTATCTTGCTGATGCTCATAGACCAGATCCGACGTTTGCGTGATCCCTCCAAACCCAAATAGATTTTGAACGAATATCCATAATGTTGGATCGTTATCTTTAATAACGTGGCAATATGAAACATGCTATCACGTGAACAAGGGAGACCGTCAACTTTCGATATTTGGTGGAACCATGCTGGGCATAAACGATCCGTGGATCTTGGGCGTCTACCTCCTCTCCGTTCTGAGCGCTCTTCTCTGCGTGGCCTACGGCCTCGCCAACTGGAACCGGGGTGGAGAGAAGGAAGCCAATGAAATTCGAGAGGAAGTCTCGTGGGAGAAAGGGGAGACGTCAATGGAAGAGAAGGAGCTGGGGCTGTGATCTGAATGGACATAATACTGCTCAATATAATCATTCTGGTCTACATCCTGGCCGTCGGATACCTGGGGTACCGGGGCTGGAGGGAGACCCGGGACTCCGCCGACTACATGGTGGCCGGGAGGAAGA
>DAINAQ010000001.1:18477-59966 GCA_036733325.1 Methanothrix sp. | reverse complement strand
AGTATCGGTCGGAATTGGCCGAGTCGCCATAAGCGTACGTCAGACGAGACAAGTTGTATCCCGTCTCCACGACAGATTATATGCCACGACCTTTGGAAGTCAGCCCCTCATCGTGAGCGTTCTACGCCATCAGGGCTTACGCCGTTGTGTCGCGGTTCTGGGGATTTGCTCCCCAGCGGCCCGTCTATTTACGGGGCCATCGTATTTAAGCTTTCCGGTTCCGATCCACCTGCGAGGTTTCAACATCAATGAGATGTCGTCCCCCGCCCGGACCGCCCCGGACAGCCTTTCCCCGTATCAGAGGATGCTATTTAAGCCTTTCGGACTTGTCGGGGGGCTCATTTTTGAGCACGCCGAATGTCCTCAGACCTCATCCCTTCTCGGCGGTCTGCGCGAATCTCGCGCCCCCTTTGCCAGACGGGCGAACTCCCCCAATACCAGCCCGATATTTAAGCGTTGTGGCTTGGGCGGATTTGGCGGCAGGCCAGGGGCTGATCAGATGCCAGATCTTCGCGTCGATTATTAATACCAACAGGAGGATTTAGCCGAGATCTGAGAACGAAGATGAGAAATCCGGGGATTTTGGAGGTTTTTTATGAATTTCACATTAACCGAGAAGATATTGAGGGATCATCTCGTCGATGGCTCTTACGAACCGGGAAAAGAGATCGGGATACGGATAGATCAGACCCTGACCCAGGATGCCACCGGAACGATGGCCTACCTCCAGTTCGAGTCGATGGGCCTGTCCAGGATAGAGACGGAGGTCTCAGTATCTTACGTGGACCACAACACCGTCCAGGTGGGGTTCGAGAACGCCGACGACCACCGATATCTCCAGACGATAGCAGAGAAGTACGGGATTCACTTCTCAAGGCCCGGGAACGGAATTTGCCACCAGGTGCACCTGGAGAGGTTCGGCCGGCCTGGAAGAACCCTCCTCGGATCGGACAGCCACACCCCCACCAGCGGCGGCCTGGGCATGATAGCCATAGGAGCTGGCGGGCTGGACGTCGCGGTGGCCATGGGCGGCGGAGCCTATTACCTGACCTGCCCCAAGGTGATCAGAGTCGACCTGGAAGGAGAGCTCCCCGACTGGGTCACTGCCAAGGACGTGATCCTGAAGGTGCTGGAGAAGCTGACCACCAAGGGGAATGTGGGGTGCGTCTGCGAGTACTGCGGCGAGGGGGCGCGCGCCCTCACCGTCCCGGAGAGGGCCACCATAGCCAACATGGGCGCGGAGACGGGAGTGACCACATCCCTGTTTCCCAGCGACGAGGAGACCCGGAGGTTCCTCGCGGCCCAGGATAGGATAGACCAGTGGACCCCCCTGGAGGCCGATGAGGACGCTCTCTACGACCACGAACTCTATATCGACCTCTCCGACCTGGAGCCGCTGATGGCGGCACCTCACAGCCCCGGCAACATCGTACCCGTCAGCGATCTCGCAGGGACGCCCGTCGATCAGGTGATGATCGGGTCATGCACCAACTCCTCCTTCGCGGACCTTATGACCGTGGCGAAGATGCTCCGGGGAAGCCAACTCGTCCCCGGGGTCTCTCTGGGGGTGGCTCCGGGATCAAGACAGGTCCTCCAGATGATCGCCGATAACGGGGCCCTGAGCGACCTTTTGGCCTTCGGGGCCAGAATTCTGGAGTCGGCCTGCGGCTTTTGCATAGGAAACAGCATGTCCCCCAAAACCGATTCGGTCTCCATCAGGACCAGCAACCGGAACTTCAAGGGAAGATCGGGGACGGCCAGCGCCGACGTCTACCTGGCAAGCCCGGTGGTCGCGGCGGCGGCGGCCCTTAAGGGCGAGATCACCGATCCGAGGGATCTGGATATGGAGTTTCCAAGGGTCAGGATGCCGGATCGCTTCAAGATCGATGACCGCATGATCATCCCGCCCCTCCCGGAGACGGAGCGCGCAAAGATCTCCATATACCGCGGCCCCAACATCGGCGCGCCCCCCACCAACGACCCCCTGCCCGAAGACCTCCGCGGCAAGATCACCATAAAAGTTGGAGACTACGTCACCACCGACCACATCATGCCCGCCGGAGCCCGACTGAAGTACAGGTCGAACGTCCCCAAGTACTCCGAGTTCGTCTTCGAGCCTCTGGACCCGGAGTTCAGCAGAAGGGCGGCAGAGCTGAGGGATAGAGGAGTCCACAACCTGATCGCGGCGGGGGTGAGCTACGGCCAGGGGTCCTCTCGAGAGCACGCCGCCCTATGTCCCATGTACCTGGGGGTCAAGGCGGTGATGGCGAAGTCGATAGAGCGGATCCATGCCGCGAACCTGGTAAATTTCGGGATCGTGCCCTTCACCTTTGTATCGGAATCCGATTACGATCTTGTGAAGGAAGACGACGACCTGAAGATCCCCGGCATCAGGGCGACCTTGGAGAGGGGCGACCCGGTGATGGAGGCCCTCGATGTGACCTCGAAAGAGAAGGTTCTCCTGAAGACGGAGCTGAGCACGCGCCAGAGGGAGATCCTGGTTGCAGGAGGGCTTCTTCCCTACACCGTGCGGAAGAGATGACGGTTCAGATGGAAGGATGAGAAAAAGGCCTTCGGCCTGTGAAGTTCACAGGCCGAACCCGTCCATCACTTCTCGGGACAACGCCTCGGTGTTCTTCTGGAGCTGGGTTCCGTTGGCGGGTCTTCCCCGCTCAAAGGTGGATTCACCGATGGGCATCGGCGCTGTATAACGCCAAAAGGTCCCTATCCCAAAATCATATCTGGGGTATGCGGCTCCTGCCGCCTGCTCATCTCCATCTCCGAAGGAGGAGTTGGAGACGTCCAGGGGGAAGTTGATGCTCCAGATGGCCATGGTATTTTCAACGTCAACCGCCTGTCCGGGAAGGAGGGGTGCTCTGGGAGTTACGTCGGGGTTCGATATGTAAGATGCCCAGTACAGATCGGCATAATCTTCGAATCTGGACTCTTCCATCGAGGTTTTGACCGGGTTCTCTCCCCTGAGGAAAAGGTTCTGGCTACTGCTATAGCCCTCTGCCGCCACGGTGCCCACAAGGCACACGAGGAGGATCATAACTGCACATTTCAAGTCTGGTCACCACCAATTATTTTCAAAATCATGATGCGACACTCCCTGATCTGTACCAACCTATTTATGCCTTATCTGCATGGGATAGGGGATGCCAGATTGCTTTGAAATTCTGAACAAGGATCTGGCGGGTCGGATCGGAAGGCTTCGAACGCCTCACGGCGTCATCGAGACCCCCGCGCTGATGCCCGTGGTCAATCCCCATCTCAGGTTGATCGAACCTGCCGATCTGAGGAAGATGGGCGCCGAGATCCTGATCACCAACAGCTACATCATAAACCAGGACCCCGAGCTGAAAGAGCCCGCTATGAGGGAGGGTGTACACCAGCTTCTGGGATTTGATGGGCCCATCATGACCGACTCGGGGGCGTTTCAGCTCTCCGTATACGGCGATATCGACGTTATGCCCCTGGAGATCCTGGAGTTTCAAAGGTCGATCGGCTCCGACATCTGCGTCCCCCTGGATATACCCACACCGCCGGACGTCCCCAGGTCCAGGGCCGAGTCGGAGCTCAGAGAGACGGAACGAAGGCTCTGCGAAGCGCGCGAGTTCTGGGAGGAGGAGCCGCTTCTGGCGGGACCGATCCAGGGATCGACCTATGCCGACCTGAGGTTCAGGGCGGCCAGGAGGGCGAGAGAGATGGAGTTTGACCTCTGCCCCATAGGGGCCGTCGTCCCCCTGATGGAAACGTACAGGTTCTCCGACCTGGTAACTGTGGTCGCCGCCTCCAAGAAGGGGCTCGGCCCCGCGGCCCCGGTCCACCTCTTCGGCGCGGGCCACCCCATGATGTTCGCCCTCGCCGCGGCCCTGGGATGCGACCTCTTCGACTCCGCCGCCTACGCCCTCTATGCCAGGCAGGGGCGCTACCTCACCGCCAGCGGCACCCTCCACCTGGAGGAGCTGAAATACCTTCCTTGCTGCTGCGAGGTCTGCCGAAACCGATCGCCAGAAGATCTATCACGGGACCCGGACAGAATCGAGCTTCTCGCCCGTCACAACCTCTTCGTCTCCCTGGCGGAGATCCGGCGGATCAGACAGTCCATCTGGGAGGGGTCCCTCTGGGAGCTGGTGGAGAGGAGATGCAGGTCCCACCCCCGGATGGTGGACGGCCTGCGGGCCCTGGCCTCCACCGCGGGCTGGATCGAGACGCTCGCCCCCGCCTCGCGGTCCACCTTCTTCTATCTGGGACCGGAGTCGGCGAAGAGGCCCGAGGTTTTGAGGTACGGATCGAGAATGGACCGGATCGAGCTCTCCGGCAGGGTCCTGGTGGCGAAACCCGGTGTCGTGGCGAAGGAGGGGGAGGAGTTCGACCACGTCCTCTGGTTTTTGCCCCCCTTCGGACCTTTTCCGAAGGAGCTCGCGGAGACCGCACCCTTAAACGCCCAGGTCCCTGCAGAGGCGGACGAGGCGGGGATCGCTCAGGCCCATGCAAACCTCGGAAGGCTGATGGAGGCGAACCCCGGCGCGACCTTCGATCTGAGGCTCGGGGATCTCTCCCGCAGATCATCTGAACTCGAAGAGGTGGAGGCAAGATGACCCGACACTTCGAGGTGACGGCCCGGGACGGCCCCGCAAGGATCGGACGGCTCCGTCTCGATGAGCCCCTGGAGACGCCTGCCATCATATCCCGGGAGGCGATCCGGTCCGCGGGCCCTATCTGGGCCTTCTCTTCCCTAGACCAGGCTCGAAAGGCCGGCGCGATGGCGGCCGAAGAGACGGGGAGGATCTTCATCGGACCCTCCGTCGCCGTCCCCCTCCACACCGAACCACCCTTCGCCATCCCCTGGATCCCGTCGAAGGGACCTTCGGGCACGGTCTTCCACCCCCTGGCGAAGGAGGCTCCGCCGGCATCCGACGTCTACGTCATCGGGGCGGCGGGGTCCCTCCGCAACCCTCGGGAGCTGGTGGCTGCCGTCGTCAGGATCAGGAACGAGACCCCTCCCGACTCAGCCCTCTACGCTCCCGCCCTGGCCACCCCCTCAAACCTCGCCCTTCTGGTTTACCTGGGGGTGGACCTGGTGGACGGGACCAGGGTGGTGGTCGACGGCCTTCTCGGACGGTACCACCTTCGCGACGGGGTCTGGGACGCCGGGGACCTGAGGGAACTGCCATGCCCATGTCCCCACTGCAGGGTCATGGCGGAGGAGGGGGGGCGCGACCCGAAGCTGGTCGCAGAGCACAACCTGCTGAAGCTGGAGGAGGAGATCCTCCTCGCGCGGGAGACAATCCGATCGGGGACGATCCGCGAACTGATCGAAGGGCGGGTGAGGGTGGCCCCGGAGCAGACGGCGGCTTTGAGGCTGCTGGACCGGGAACACCAGTACCTGGAGCAGAGGACGCCCGCCACAAGGAGGTCGGTCATGTACGCGAACTGTGCCGAGTCCCTGGACCGGGTGGAAGTGACCAGGTTTGCTGGAAGGGTCATCGAGAGGTACAGGGCTCCTGAAAGCGACGTCCTCCTCCTCCTCCCTTGCTCGGCGAGGAAGCCCTACTCGTCGTCGCGGTCGCACCGGCTCTTCGCCATGGCCCTCGGCTCGACCCGGCGGAGGCTCCACGAGCTGATCCTAACCTCCCCCCTGGCCCTGGTCCCAAGGGAGCTGGAGGAGGTGTATCCCGCCGCCAGCTACGACGTCCCCGTCACCGGAAGGTGGGACCTTTTGGAGCGGGACTGGCTGGCCCGCTGCCTCGACGCCTATCTTGAGAGAAACCGGTACGGAACCATCGTCGCCCACCTCGAGGGGGAGCTGAGGGAGACGGTCGAGGAGCACGGGATCGACGCCGTCTACACCGGAGGCGGCACCGATGACCAAGCCCTGAAGAGGCTGAAGGAGGCGGTGGACGAGGCGACCAGCGGCGCGAAGCCTCTGGAGGGATATATGATCCAGAAGTTTCTGGCCCTCGCCGACTACCACTTCGGTCGGGGCGCCGGCCTCGCCCTCCTGGAGGGGGAGGTGAGGGTCAAGGGGAGGGAGCTGTTGTCCGCCCAGAGAAAACCCCTGGCATCCCTCACCCCCAACGGGACCATCGCCCTCTCCATCGAGGGCGCAAAGAGGCTTGTGCCGCTTGCAAGCTACATCGTGGAGATCGGCGACTTCGTCCCCCGGGGCGACGTCCTAGCCCCCGGGGTCACCGGAGCCGACGACGCGATCCGCCCCGGCGACGAGGTGATAGTGATGGGCGAGGCCGTCTTCGGCGTGGGCAGGGCGAGGATGAGCGGCTGGGAGATGGTCAGGTCCTCGAGAGGGGTCGCCGTCGAGCTGAGGCACGTGGCGAAGCTCTGATCGGTCTCGCGGGCGAGGAGAAGGGGAGAAGAAGAGCTGGTGCGAGATTGGTCAAGAATCGGATCGATCGAGAATGCGAGGTAGGTCTAGAGGAGGAGAAGGGGGGGAGAAAGGGATGACTGAGCTGACCGAATACCAGAAGGCGGAGTACTTCCGGAGGAGCTACACCGCGGCGGACGGCCTCTGGTTCATGAAGGTCGAGGAGATGCGGGGCTTTGAGGAGGCCCTGGAGATCGACCGCCTGGTCTGGTCGATCCTTCCCAAGATTCAGGCCCGGACCCTGAAGGCGATGCTGAAGGCCGACGAGGGGATGGAGGGGCTCGCGCAATGCATCGCCGCCAAACACTCGGCGGAGGGATTCAGTTTTGAGGCCGGGATGGACTGGGGAGAAGGCGGAGAAGATGGAGAGGAAGGCGGAGAAGAAGGAGAAGACGGCCGAGTTCTGAGGCTGATCATATCAAGGTGCCCCTGGCACGAGCTGCTGTTGAAGTCCGGCCGCGAGGCTCTATCCGAGCGGGTGGGGTCTGCCATCTGCAACGCCGAGTACGCCGCCTGGGCGGCGGAGTTCGGCGAAGGCGAGCGGAGGATATCCTTCAAACTCGAATCGCAGATCTGCAAGGGGGACGGGGTCTGCACATTTCTCTTTGAGGAATCGAGGGGCGAGAAGGCCCCTTAGATATAAGCGATCACGCCGCCGGGAATCGGTCTTGGAGAACTTTTCAGATCAGATCGACCGCGGACAGAATGTAATAGCGCCGATACGAGGGCAGTGGTCGTACGCGCAAAAGTTGCGAGGGCTGAAGGGAGAGGGGCCGGGCAGGAAGTAGGCACATCTTAGGCAGAGGGAGATATGAGATCTGTCCATCATATCGCTGATTTGCCCTCAACTCCGCCCCTCTCAGAGATAATAGTAACGATTAAACATTATAAATTTAACGATCAGTATCCAATCCCCGCCCGACCAGAAGAGAAAGGTGAGGACTCGAATCGATTCTCGTGCGTCCCGGTGGCGACGGGCTCGGGTGGCGGCGGAGCGGAAAAAAAGTCGAGCCCGGCCAGCTCTTCCCAACCGGCGGGCCGTCATGGGCCTCACCTCCCTCGCGGCCCTTCCAATCGGATTGAACTTTCCCAACCCTGGCCACGTCTACGATGGGCCTCACCACCTCGACCTCCCGCAGTGACGCCGCGACGAGTATCCTCGCCGCCTCTTCGCAGATGAACCTGGAACTTTCTCTTCTGATAGTTTCTATCAGCTCCCCGGTGGTGTCGCCGGCTGGTGGAGCGGATCTGCGACGACCTGGGGATCGGGCTCAGGTAAACCCAAACACCCTTCCAGTCAGTGATCCCTTCACAGGTTCCATGTAGACGGCTCGCCTGGAGGTTGGCGAGGGTTATCAAGCGAGGACCATTATCATCGTCTTCTCGTCGACCATCCGGGGCGAACTCGTCAGCGCGACGTCAACTTCCCGTCGCTTGTCCATTCAGCACAGGTTTCTTTTCAGCTTCAACAAGTCTTTGTGTTCTCGTCTCTTATAAATAGTAAAAGCAATAGAGAAATTGCGCATGGATGAGACGACTCGATCGGAGAATAAGACCAATGAGCCTACGGATAAAAGGCAGATAGAACTAGAGTCGCCATCCTCTGCTGCTACCCCCAAAAACCGAGATCGCAGGCAATTGCTAGATACAATTGAATCTGATCTCTTCGCCATCCTTAAGATCTGCCTACTAGCGTTTGTGTTAATATCTTTCGTATTAATTTTTGTAAATATATACACTGAACAGGGCATCGTTATACTACCGTTTGAGGTTGGAAATAATGAGAATTTCAGTGGTGCTGCAATCGCAGATCAACTTACATGCGAACTTATAAGAATTCAAAAAATCCATAATATTAATTATGAAGAAATAAATATAATCATACCAAGCAGCAGTATCTCATATAGACAGAAAATTTCTTCAGAGGACTCTCTCGTGGATCAGGGAATAGTTGTTGCCAAGGGTGAAACTCTTGAATTCAGCATGGCGGATATTGGCACTGTTGGCATAGGATCTAATTCTCTGTCCTTAGGAAGTATCATAATTGCTTTCAAGAACATCTTACCCGCTAGCAAAACAGTTAGCACAATAAGAGGCAGTTTGCAAAGATATGGCTCGACTATTGTGCTAGTAGCAGTTCTAGAAGGTGATGATGTTCAGAGCTGGAAGGTAAGGCAGACTATTAATAATGAAGAGCAGCTTCTGGAAATGGTAAAAAATCTAGCATTCAATATCGTCTATGACATGCCACAATCCAACGTATCCGCTAAGACATGGGAAGGATTCAAGTATTATACAGAATCGTTAGATGCTTACCATCAATACACACTAACAGGAAATTCGGACTATCTTTACCTGGCAGGGAATTATTCATTTTTCGCATTGAACTCAGAAAAAGAGTACGAAAACCCATTTAATTTACTGTCTTTATTAGAAACCAGTATGCTATCGATCGGAAGACAAAACGATGCGATTGAGTACTGCAATAAGACTCTCGAACTCGACAACACATCAGCATACGCCTGGAATAATAAAGCCATTGTTCTCATTATTCTGGACAAGTACGAAGAAGCGATACAGGCTTGCGACGAGGCTATCAGACTGAATCCTGAGTTTAAAACGGCCTGGGTGGGTAGAGGAGTTGCTCTCAAGAAACTGGGCAAATACGAAGAAGCGATACAGGCTTACAACGAGGCGATCAGGCTAGATCCCAAGGTTACAGCCGCCTGGAATAACAAAGGCTCTGCGCTCGTGAGCCTCAGCAAGTACAAAGAAGCGATACAGGCTTACGACGAGGCGATCAGGCTGGATCCTGAGTTTAAAACGGCCTGGGTGGGTAAAGGCACTGCTCTCTATTACCAAGGCGAGTACAACAAAGCGATACAGGCTTACAACGAGTCTATCAGGCTAGATCCCAAGGCTACAACCGCCTGGGTTGGTAAAGGAGTTGCTCTCAAGAACCTGGGCAAGTACGAAGAAGCGATACAGGCTTACAACGAGGCGATCAGGATAGATCCCAAGGTTACAACCGCCTGGAATAACAAAGGCTCTGCGCTCGTGAGCCTCGGCAAGTACGAAGAAGCGATACAGGCTTACGACGAGGCGATCAGGCTGGATCCTGAGTTTAGAACGGCCTGGGTAAGTAAAGGCAATGCTCTCTATCACCAAGGTGAGTACGACAAAGCGATACAGGCTTACAACGAGTCGATCAGGCTAGATCCCAAGGCTACAACCGCCTGGGTTGGTAAAGGAGCTTCTCTCAAGAATATGGGCAAGTACGAAGAAGCGATACAGGCTTACAACGAGGCGATCAGGATAAGTCCCAAGATTACAACCGCCTGGAATAACAAAGGCTCTGCGCTCGTGAGCCTCGGCAAGTACGAAGAAGCGATACAGGCTTACGACGAGGCGATCAGGCTGGATCCTGAGTTTAAAACGGCCTGGGTGGGTAAAGGCACTGCTCTCAATAATCTCGGAAGGAATACTGAAGCGGATGCTGCCTTCGCCAAGGCTAAGGAGCTTGGGTAACAGATACAGTCTGATCTCAGTTTTCTATGGACTAAGAAAAACATTGGCTATGTCAATCTGGATTGTGCTCAGGCGGCATGCAGAAGCATATCGTTTGCGGCAGGACTGAAAACTTGAGGTGTGGACGTGATCTCCCTGCCCCAAAGATCCTTTGCAGTCCCGCTGAAGCCCGGATACTTCATGGGCCCGCAAACTCAGCCAGGGGAAGGACTCTGAGGAGACCACGCCGACCTCTCACAGCCCCAATGGCCTCGCCAGCGGGAAGCCGTCCGCGTTCTTCCCGCCGGGGATGGTCCGGGGTCCCTCGCAGACGCCGTCACCGTCGGCGTCGTCGCACGCGTCGGGGTCCCAGAAGTTCCCCCGCGACCCGTCGTCGTACCGGTTATCCCCCTCGTCCCTCGCCGCCTCGCCGTTGTTGGAGAGATCGTTTCCGGTGATCGAGTTCCCGCTGGAGGAGGCGTCGGCCAGAAGCCCCAGGAGATTTTCCACGATCTCATTTCCCACAATGACGTTCCGGCTCGCCCCCGCCAGTACCAACCCGGTTCTGCACGACCGAACCCTGTTATCTCGGAGCTGGTTATCGCTGGAACCGCCGGAGAGGTTTACCCCCTCCGTGCTGTTGGTGACGTTGTTTCTTGCGAGGAGGATGCCGGTGCAGGACTCCTCCAGAGCGATCCCCACGGGGTCGTCGACCAGGGTGTTGTTCTGTGCCGAGGCTCCGATGGTCGACCAGATGCGGATCCCGGTCTTCTCCACCTCCGTTATGGTGCTGTTGTTGACCTTTGTGAAGTTGGAGCGGTCCAGGTAGATGCCGTGATCGCTCTTGCTGACGTTGTTCATCTCCGCGGTGTTGTTGTTGCTCAAGAGGAAGCTGATCCCGTTTCCGTGGTTGGAGGTGATGTTGTTGTCCCAGATCTGGTTATTCCAGGTCTTCTCCAATCGAATCCCATCTTCTCCGTTCCCCTGAATCCTGTTATTGATGATCAGGTTCCCGAAAGACTCCTCGGCCCCGCAGGGCGGCTCGCTGCAGTACTCCCAGAATATGCTCTGGACGTAGACCCCCTGATCCCGGTTGAAGGAGATGACGTTGTTGGCGATGAGCCCTTCGGACCCCTGGAAGCATATCCCCTTCCCGTTCCCCTCAAACTCGCTCTCGAAGCCGTTTCTTGAAATTATGTTCTCGGTGATCATGGTGAAGTTGCTCTCATAGACCAGGATCCCATCGTTGATGCTCTCCCGGATCTCGTTCTCCTTGATGGCGGTCGAGTCGCTCTTGGAGATCTCAATTCCCCAGTCGTTGTGGAAGAGGACGTTCTTCTCGATGTTGTTGTAGGGGGAGTTGTAAAGGATCATCCCGTACCCGTAAGGGATGTCCCGAATCGTATTTCCGAAGATCTGGTTGTTGCTGGCGTTCCAGAGGCCGATGGCGGAAAGGTCGTTTCCTTCGAAGGTGTTGTTGATGATTTTATTGAAGTCGGAGTAGACCCTTATCCCGGCGTTGCCGATGAGATCGTTATGCTCACCCGTCCCGTAGGGTACGGGCCAGGTGACGCCGGTGATTACAAAATTCTCCACGGTGACGAAATCCGCCCTGATGGCCACGGCGGTACCCCCGCTCCTCTGCACCATCTCGGTCAATCCTGCGGATTCGCTCTCGATGTCCGCGGTGGAGCTTCCCGCCCGGAGAACGGGCATTCCGCCGCCGGTGTCGTTTCCTCGCAGAACCACCGATGGGGTGGTTATGTTGAGGTTCACCAGGTACTCTCCACTGTGAACCTCAACTACGTCACCGGGATCTGCCGCGTCTATAGCCGCCTCTATTCTGTAGAAGTCGCAACCTTTCTCGCCGACGGTGATAGTCGACGCCTGGGACAAACAGGAGAAAGCGATCACCATAATTATGGTTTCAATTATAAAACGGCTCATGGCATGCCACCTGAATAAAATGCTCACTTTTTGGATAAATAGAATTTGGTCTTCTCCCCGCCCCCTTTTGGCCCTACGCCGGTGGGAAGAGAGAAAAACGATCCATCGCGAACCTGATCTTTGAGATGGCCATCATCGCCGAGACGAAAGAAGAACGTGCTCCATCGTGGAAGGACTCAGAGAGATGGTGGGCGGAGGTGGCAGAGGTGATGGAGACGACGAAGGTGATGGAAGCGGCAAGGGAATCGGAGCCCTTTTCTAGCCCGTGGGGACCGTCGCGAGGTGGTGGCACCGAAGCATTTTTAGTGGGTTGAGACAGTATCGATCACCATGGTGGGGGTAAAGACAAAATTAGAGCTCATTTTGGCGCTCCTTTTTCTGGCGGCGCTGGCGACTCCAGCTGCCGCCGACCAGGTGGACGATCTCATCCTGGACCTAAAGTACGGGCAGGCCGAACCCAGGGCCCACGCCGCCCGGTCTCTAGGCGAGATCGCCGATCCACGAGGGGTCGATCCTCTCATCTCTGCCCTGGATGACGAGAACGAAACCATCCGATCGCTGGCGGCATCGGCCCTCGGCGAGATCGGAGATCTCAGGGCAGTCGATCCTCTCATCGCCGCTCTCAAGGACGACTATGCCCGAGTCCGGGAGGAGGCGGCATCGGCCCTGGGCAAAATCGGAGATCTCAGGGCAGTCGATCCCTTAATCTCCGCGGTCAAAGACGAGGATTCTTCGGTTCGGATGAGGGCTGCCCTCGCTCTGGGCGATGTCGGCGATCCTGCCGCAATGGAGCCTCTGACTTATCTCGCATTGAGGGATGACGACGCTGGAGTTCGAGGGGCGGCCGTCGATGCTCTGGGCAGAATCGAGGACCCCGGGACCGCAGATCCCCTGATCGCGGCTTTGAACGATTCCGATCCGGAGGTTCGCGGAAAGGCCGCTCGCGCCCTTGCCAGCTTGGGCGATCCGACCGCATTGAACCCCCTCATCGAGGCCCACCTTTACGATGAGGCCATAATCCTCAACCCAAACTCATCTCTGGCCTGGGCGGGAAAGGGGCTCACCCTCTACGATCAGGGTGAGTATGAGGAGGCGATCCAGGCCTACGACGTGGCCATAGGCCTCGATCCGGAGGACCCCTACTCCTGGAACAACAAGGGGGTTGCCCTCAGGGACCTGGGGAGGTACGAGGAGGCGATCCAGGCCTACGAGATGGCCATCGGCCTCGACCCCCGGTACGCCCACGCCTGGTACAACAAGGGGATCGCCCTAGACGAGCTGGGCAGGCACGAGGAGGCGATCGTCGCCTTCGACCAGGCGATAAGCCTCGACCCTGGAGACGCCAACACCTGGAACAACAAGGGGGTCGCCCTGTACGCTCAGGGCAAGTATGAGGAGGCGATAGAGGCTTATGACGCGGCCATCAACCTCAATCCCCAATACGCCCAGGCCATGAACAATAGGGGAGTCGCCCTCTACGATCAGGGGAGGTACGAGGAGGCGGTCCAGGCATACGAGGAGGCGATCGGCGCTGACCCCCAGTACGCTCACGCCTGGAAGAACAAAGGGCTCGCCCTCAGGAACCTGGGCAGATACGAGGAGGCGATCGTCGCATACGACCAGGCGATCCTTCTCAATCCTGATGATGCCGAAGCCTGGAAGAGCAAGGGCTTCGCCCTCCAGGCTCTGGAAAGAGACTCCGAGGCAGAAGCCGCCTTCTCCCGGGCCCAGGAGCTGGGGTGTTAAGCCACCGAGGATCAGGGCGATGGCGGGATATGAATGCAAAGGCTTGGTCCTTCGCCGACTTCTCCAGGTTGTCATATCAAGGCTTTCTAGCCGGAAGGCCGGAGGCGGGCATCCAGATCTCATCCAACATCCTCAGCCCTGAGGGTTGATGCTCAATCGTAAAGCAAGCGGATTTTAGAAGTAAAAAATTATATATATCAATAAGACAGATCAGATGATAAG
Organism: Methanothrix sp.; assembly: GCA_036733325.1. GTDB lineage: Archaea > Halobacteriota > Methanosarcinia > Methanotrichales > Methanotrichaceae > Methanocrinis. Next base: position 46,156 of record DAINAQ010000001.1, on the reverse strand, counting down.
GGAGCAAGCAATGAGCAACGACCATGAGATAGGCCTTGGTGCCGATGACCAGGCCGCCGCCACCGCTGGCGATCTTCCTGCAAAGTTAGGGACCGACGGACCGCCCACGTTCTTGCCCGATCTATTGAAAAGGCTCATCACCATCCGCATGATCGACGGTCGCCCCATCAAAGGCGTCCTCGAGGCCTACAACAACTACGAGCTGCATCTCGACCTGGGCCAGAACAAGAGGCTGATCGTCTTCAAAGGCGCCATATCCTCTATCGAGTGCCTGGAAAAGAAAGATCAGGGGAAGCCAGAAGCTGAGAGGACTCCAGTGGCCGATAGATGATGAATTCTGCTCTTTTCCGCCCTCCCTCACCATACTTGAAACATGATCGGGATGGTCGAAATGACGGAGAGAACGTTCGAAAAGCAGGACGGCGAAGAGTTCGCACTCATCCTACAGAGCCTGGGCATGCAGAGGTCAGAGGCCATGATCATCGCGTATCTGGCAAACGCCGGAGAGGCCACTTCCAGAGAGATCGAGGAGGGGACGTCTCTGAGCCAGTCCGAGGTCAGCACGAAGATCCGGGATCTCCGCGGCGAAGAACTTATCGAGGAGAGGAGGGGTGATATCCGGGGAAAAGGTCGACCTCCGGCGTTATATTCCCTGAAGGCGCCCCTGAGCGATATCATAAGGCGGATCGAGGACGAAAAGCAGATGGAGCATGCGGTGGCGATGGCCAAGATACGGAAGCTTCGAGGCCTTGTGCTGTCCTGATCCCGGAGCGAGGCTTCGAGGATATGGTGATGATGGATGACCGGGACCAGGAGAGGTGGTACAGGGTCTCGAAGACCCTCCTATTATCATAGAGAACCCCTCCCGGATCGGGCAATTTTCGACTGGCTGGTGATCATGGGCGGACCTATGAACGTCTACCAGAAGGAGAAGTACTCCTGGCTCGCGGCGGAGAAGAGGTTCACCCGGAGGAGCATCTACGAAGGAGAGACGGTGCTGCGGGAGAGGCACTGCGGCGTTTAAGGGCACTTTTTGTCCCCACGAGCTGCGCTTCATTTCTATATTGATCGAATCTGATTCTTGCGTCTTTGAGCCTCCGCCACCAAGATCCCGAAGATGAAGGCCAGGCCGATGTTGGTGAAGAGAGCGAAAGCTGCCATGCTCCCGGTTACGAGTGGCGCCTCCGTCGCCAGGCCGCACCTCCCCAGCTCCAGGGCCACGAAGAGGAGGAGAGCCCCGAAGAGGCCTATGGGCAGGAGACTCAGCGCCTCAGGGCCTGCAAAGAATAGGGCCACCAAGAGGAGAAAGACCCCACCGATGACGGTGGCCAGGCCCGTCCTCGCGCCGAAACGGTGGTGTGCTGCCAGTCCCCCGGCACCATGGCACATCGGAAATCCCCCAAAGGGGACGGAGACGAGGTTCATGACGCCCATGGTGACGCAGAGCCGGTCCGGTTCGATCCGTTTTTTGAAGAGGTCCTGGGCGGTGAGGGCCGCCGCCACCGTGGCGTTGGTGAGGGTGAGAGAGAGCTGGGGGAGGACGAGGTGCCAACCCGACCACAAAAAGTCGGCCGGATCGGGGAAGGGGAGAAGGTTGATCGATAAAGTCTGGATCTCGGGTGCGCCTCTGGCAAAGATGCCGTATCCGATGCCGATCGCAAATACAGCGATGACGGAGAGGTCGGGGAGGCCTCTCCAACTCTTGGTGGCGAGGAAGATGAGGACGATGCCGATGGAGATCGCAGAGAAGAAGGGGTCCTGGTTGACGAAGCCGAACGAAGTCCTGAGGAGGATGAGCCCGAGCCCCAGCTGGACCCCGCGGACGACGCTCTCCGGGATCAAATCCTGAAGCCGCTCAAATCCTCGCACAGCTCCCAGAAAGAGGAGCAGCGCCCCAAGGATGATCCCCGACGCCGCCATCTCCCCCATAGTCAGCTCTTCGGCGATGGCGATGGCGCCGATCGCCTTCATCGGCTCTACAGACATGGGGATCCCGTAATGGATCCCCATCACGATGTACCAGAGGCCGAAGAAGAGGAGGGCGGGACCCAGATCCACCTCCGAGACCAGGGCGGCTCCAAAGATGATCGGAAGGACGGTCCCGAAGTTTCCCATCGATCCTGAGATCTCGGCGAGGATCGGATTTCTATCCGGCGACTTTTCGGTCTCGATCATAGGCAGAGAAAATTTTATGGACTCGACGATATATGTCCGTGATGAGGCTGCCTCGCGGCTAAGACTTCTTTTCGATCCGGAATTGGAGGGCGGAAGCTTTGATCTTTCGCCAGACTTCGGCTGAAACCGAAGCCCAGCCGCGAACGCCCGCCAAAGCTCGTTGATCAGATTACATTCCCATACTCCGTCAGTCGGAGCTCCTCGTCCTGGACGATGCCGACTCCGGGACTGTAGACCTTGTAGCCCAGCTCTTCCGACTCTAGGGGCGTGGTCTCTTCCACCTTCACGCAGTCAGCGAACGTCCCCGCCTCGGTGACGACCTCAAGCCCCATTTCCACATTCTCTCCCCGGTCCATGGCCACCCCAGGTGCCTGCTCCTGATAGTATCGAGATCCCAAGAGGAACGTTCCCGGCATCATCAGCCCGGGTCTCGCCCCGTCCTCACCCGCCCGCCAGGCTCCCTCGTGACTGACGGCCTCGCCTTCCTCGTAGATCTCCACATCCTCGCCGAAGTAGTAGATGTCGTTGGTCTCGCTGCAGAGGGCAAAGAAGTTCCTCGAGATCTCGGCGACCTCGCCGGCCACAGACTCCCTCTCCTCCACCACCCGGGCCTCCACCTCGCCCACTCCATCCAGAAGTACGACTTCCGTCTCGTCAAGGACGGTGATCTCGACCCTCACCTCCTCCCCATCCTCTTCGCCCTCCAGAACCAGCCTGTAGCCTGGGCGAAGTATGAAGTAAGGGTTCTCGCCCAAAGTTTCAAATGTGCAGTTCTCCAGCCTGAAATCTGCGGTGAACTCCGGCCCGTCCTCCTCCATCACCGCGACGCCAGCAAGGCAGGTCAAGACGACGACCGCTAACATCTCCCCAATTGCCATTCGATAAAATATCATACGAATCCTCCATCAAATCAAATTGGGTAGCCCATCCCAACATCCAGAGTTTATGGATTTTTAAGTATATATAGCCCGCTTCAAGGACGCCCATACATCATTTGAGCTCTTCATCCGCTTATCGATCGCTATTAAGTCGAGCTTTAGAGGTGGAGGTTTTGGCCATCCAAGCTCAGATCTTGATCTATTGAATTTGCACCATCCTGCACATCGGTTGCTTCCTGGAAAAATAGCCAGCAATTTGCTGGATGAAGACGTTAATTATGTCTGAAATGGAGTTTTTCAGAGGATATCAGATCAGAAAGCCGGTTCATAATTTGTATTAAATTATCTCAAATACTTCCATATAAGCGAGAGAAGAAAAAAAGCCACGAGAGTTATGGGACATGCGATGAGGCTAAGATCTCGGGGGCGATCCTTTCAGCACCTTGCAAGGATGGGTGAAAGCACCCCGATCCGAATCAAGGAATCTGCAGCCGTTCTCCTCCCAGATACCAAGATCGAACTTGAACTTGATCAAGGGAATCGGCCATGAGCGATGAAGATGGCTCCCCGGAGAGAGCACCTGAAAAATCCATCGTCACCATCTCCTTCGACCGCGAATCTGCCGCCATATTCAGAGATCTGAAGAAGGATGGTGGGATATCCCAGAGCAAGCTGATGAGGACGGCGCTGAAGTTCTACAGCATACATAAGGCCCTCTTCGAATCCGTCGACGTTGATAAGATCTACATCCGCTCGGAGATGCTCTCGGGTGGCGAGCATATCATCCTGGACATGGACCATTGGATACTCTTTTTGAGCTTCATCGAGTCGCATCCCGATAGAGAGAAGTTCTGGGAGATGCATAAGAGGGTTTCTCAGGCCCACGCCGAGGAGTTCATACACAAGAACCACGATTTGGAGACGGTTTTACGGAGGCTCGAGGCCTGCAACCTCTTCAAGATGAGCAGGACCTCCGATACGGATTTCACCCTCATTCTGGGATATGACATTCCTAAGAAGTTCGTCAAGACTGAGCTTGAAGATATATTCTCCAGGATGGGACGCCGGGTGGAGCTGAGAGAGGATCTGTCGAAGATCAGGATTAAAATATACCCTTGAAATGGGCATAGAAGTCAAGATATAGTCAGCTTGAACCTCTTCGAACCGTATGATCGGAGCATATCGCGTAAGCTCTTTTCATAAACCATATGAAACTGTATCAAATCTCTTTATAAATCCCCAGTCCATATTCTGCTCCGCAGTTAGTCGGACGCATTGATTATCACGCTGATGATCACGCTGATGATCACGCTGATGATCATTCCAAGACGCGGATATAAGAGAACGATTGGTGGTGAATTATGGTTCTAGACAGCGGCGATACGGCCTGGATCCTGGTCTCGACGGCCATGGTCATGCTGATGATACCGGGAGTCGGGCTCTTCTATGGAGGCCTGGTCAGAAAGAAGGACGTCGTCTCCATGATCGGCCTCTCCTTTCTGGCCCTGGCCTTGGTCAGCGTCCAGTGGGTGCTGGTGGGCTACAGCCTCTCCTTCGGGACGGACATAGCCGGCTTCATCGGAGGCCTCGACCTCCTGGGCCTCCGGGGAGTGGGGATGGACGCGGGGGATGGGACGATACCGGGCCTGCTCTTCATGGTCTTCCAGCTGGTCTTCGCAGGGATCACCCTTGCGATCATAACCTCTGCCGTCGCCGAGAGGGTCAGGATCGGCTCGTTCATAGTCTTCGGCCTCCTCTGGACGACCCTGGTCTACGATCCCCTGGCCCATTGGGCCTGGGGCGGAGGCTGGGCCGGACAGCTTGGCGCCCTGGACTTCGCCGGAGGGACGGTCGTCCACATCAGCTCCGGCTTCGGCGCCCTCGCTCTCGCCCTGGTCATCGGAAAGAGGATCGGGTTTGGAGACCAGGACATGGAGCCCCACAACATCCCCATGACCATGCTGGGCGCAGCCCTCCTCTGGTTCGGGTGGTTCGGGTTCAACGCCGGCTCCGCCCTGGCCGCTGACGGCCTGGCCGCAAACGCCTTCGTGGTGACGAACACCTCCGCGGCCGCCGGGGCCCTGGCCTGGCTCTTCGCCTCCTGGGTGAAGGGCAAGCCCAGCGCCCTGGGGATGGTGAGCGGCGGGATCGCGGGGCTGGTGGCCATAACCCCGGCGGCGGGGTTCGTCGACGCCATCTCGGCCCTGATCATCGGCGCGGTGGCCGGAGTCCTCTGCTACAAAGCCCTCCTCTTCAGGGTGGGGAGGGGGCTTGACGAGAGCCTGGACGCCTGGGCGGTCCACGGCGTGGGCGGCCTCTGGGGCGCCATCGCCACTGGGATCTTCGCCGTCGAGGCGGTGGGCGGCGCTTCCGGCCTCCTCCAGGGGAACGTCGACCAGTTCGTGGCCCAGGTGATCGGCGCCGGTGCGGCGGTGGTCTACGCCTTCGTTGCGACCTACGCTCTGGCCAGGCTCGTCGACGCCACCATGGGCCTCCGGGTGACCGAGGACGAGGAGTACGTGGGCCTGGACATATCCCAGCACGGAGAGAAGGCTTACGCATAGCGCACATAGCACGCATAGCGACGAGAGGTGGTGATTGGCGATGATGAAAGTTGAGGCCGTGATCCGGCCCGAGAGGCTGGACCAGGTCAAGAGGGCCCTGGAAAAGAAGGGCTTTGTGGGGATGACCGTGGGCGAGGTGACGGGCCGGGGCGAGCAGAAGGGGATCAAGCTCCAGTACAGGGGCAAGACGCTGGACGTCGACCTCCTCCCCAAGGTCAGGATCGAGCTGATCGTGAAGGACGAGGTGGTCGACGACCTGATCGAGACGATCACCGCCGCCGCCCGGACTGGACGGCCCGGCGACGGGAGGATCTTCGTGATCCCGGTGGCGAGGTCTGTGCGGGTGAGGACGGGCGAGGAGGTGGTGTAGAGAAAACACCACAGGCCGCTCTCCCTCCTTCACCCTCCTTTTCCCTTCCTTTCTGATTTTGAGAAATCGTCGTCGATATGGAATTTTAGGCCATCTTATCCGTCTTTATCCGCCCATTAGGCGAAGGAATAGATATGCATTTAATTATAACATTTTATGAATAAATTCTAAAAAGAAGATTTAAATAGTTGAGAAACGCTCAAAGTCAGGATGTTGTCTCAGTTAAAATTCCTGGAAGTGTTGGGGCGATGCCGACCGTTTCTCGATTCAACATAATAATACCGCTCAAAGATAAAAGATGTCTTGCCTATAACTCTTTCAATGGTGGGATGGCCCTCTGGGAGCCCCCCGAACTCGAGGCGTACGAATCCGTCAGAGATGGAAAGTACCCAAATGATAACGATGGGGTCCTCAAGGATCTGATGGACGGAGGATTCATCTTCCCAGGATACGTGGACGAGATCGGCATTCTCTACCGGCAGTACTTCCGCCACCGATATGATCGGAGCACCATGATCCTCACCGTCGCACCCACCATGGGCTGCAACTTCGGCTGCGACTACTGCTTCCAGGGAGGAGACAAGAAGAACGAGTCGATGGGCAAAGATGTACAGGACGGGATCGTCGCCCTCGTAAACCGGGTATCTCCCCAGCTGAAGAGGCTTCATATAGCATGGTACGGCGGCGAGCCGCTCTTGAAGCTGGATATCATAGAGGATCTCTCGGACCGGATCATATCAATCTGCGACGGCTGCTCCATCCAATTCGACTCCATGATGGTCACTAACGGTTATCTCCTCACCTCCGAGACGGCGAGATCCCTTTCCGCTCGAAGGGTGAAGACGATCCAGATCACCCTCGACGGCCATCGAGAGGATCACGATTCTCGAAGACCCCTCTTATCCGGCAAAGGGACGTTCGATCAGATTCTGCACAACATCGAGTCCATCGTCGACGAGGTTCCCATGGCCCTCAGCATCCGGGTGAACATCGACTCTCGGAACGCAGAAGGCGTCCGCAGGCTCATCGACCAGATGGCGGAGATGGGATTTGGAAATAGGAAAAATTTAAAGTTGTATTTTGCGCCCGTCGAGGCGACCACCGAGGCCTGCCACGGGATTGCAGATATCTGCATGCTGAAGGGAGAGTATGGCTCTCTGGAGAGGGACCTCTACAGCTCCGGGTTTGACCTCGGCCTGACCGTCCTTCCCTACCCGCCCCGATTCCGGAGCAGCTGCGGCGCGGTCCGCCCTCGAGGCCTGGTGGTGCTGCCAAACGGCGACGTTCACAAATGCTGGCACTCGGTAGGCAGCGAGGAGCGGCGGGTCGGCACAATATTTGACCTTGATTCTCTGAACCACAATCCGACGCTCAAAGAATGGCTTTTCTGGAACCCCTTCCAAGACCCACGATGCAAAGAGTGCAAGATACTCCCCAACTGTGCCGGGGGATGCGCATATAAATTTCTCTATCCTGACGATGCAAAGGGTGAAGGCTCGGCCCTCCCCTGCATCAGCTGGAGGTACAACATAAACGAGATGCTGATCCTCCGGGCGATAAAGATGGGCTTCATCAAGGCTGACGACTGCGACCAGGACGCCCTTTTGACGGCCGAATCGAGAAAAAAGGCCGCTTTTGAGCCCTGTATTCCCCTGACTGATCCTCCGGTCTTGGAGCCTCCATCAAGAGAGGAGAGACCATTCGAGGTCTGATGCCGAGAATCAGAAATGATCTATTAATGTCACTATAAATTTAGGAGGAACGGAAAGGCATGAAGTACCTTGTGCAGCCGGTAATCGACGGAGCGACGAACTTCCCCGGGCAGAACCCTCGAAAGATATACTGGATGGCATCCGTGAACAGCGGGCTTGTGGCAAGCCTCAACGGGAACGCGGTGGAGCTGGTCCAGAAGAGCTGGACGGAGAACGAAAAACAGCAGTGGAGGCTTGAGCCGCTGACGGGCGCCAGCAGCGGATTCTATAGAATCATCTCCAAGATGACTGGAAAGGCGCTGACCCTCAGAGGAGATAAAGAGGTCATCGTCGACGCCTGGAAGGATAACGCCGGACAGCATTGGAAGCTCAACAACCTGGGATACGGCAAGTTCAAGATCGAGTCCAGGGCGAAGGGATCGGTCCTGGACGTCGCTGGGTCCTCGAAGAGCGAGGGAGCCAGGATCGTTCTGAACACGTCGGCAGATAAATCAGGGCTCAGGGTTGTGATATACGAGCACGCAAATTATCAGGGGAGGAGCCAGGAGATCGGGATCGGCAAATACAACCTCAACCAGCTGACGATAGGAAACGACGTCCTCAGCTCCCTCAGGGTTCCCAGAGGATTGAGGGTCATCCTCTTCGAACACGCAAACTTCGGGGGAACAAGCCGGACCTACACGACCGATACACCCTATGTAGGAAACGATTTCAACGACAAGACATCATCGATCATCGTGGTGGACGAGAGCAAGACCGTAACCATATACGAGCATTCCAACTATCAGGGAAAGAGCCAGACCATGGGGGTGGGTCGGTACGATATGGGAGCCTTAGCAATCGGAAATGACAAATTGAGCTCCATCAAAGTGCCCGCTGGGCTCACCGTCACCCTCTATGAACACGCCGGATTCCAAGGCAGAACCAAGACCGTCGCGGGCGATATGGCCTATATCGGCGGGGACTTCAACGACAGAGCCTCATCGCTGGTGGTGAGCGCGATTGAGAGCCCCATTCAAAGCCTCAGCGAGGGTGCCGTTCTCAGCCAGCAGTGGCTCCTGGCCGAGGTCTGTGATAACAGGCTCGAGTCCACGTACAACAAGAGGGCGACGATCTATGAGCACGCCAACTATCAGGGGCGCAGCCAGGAGCTTGGTCCCGGATCTTACCTGATGAAGGATCTGAAGATAGGCAATGACACCCTGAGCTCTCTGAAGGTTCCCGAAGGGATCAGGGTCACGCTCTTCGAACATGAGAATTTCAGGGGCAGGATAAAGATCTTCTCCGAGAACACATCATTTGTGGGCAGCGACTTCAACGATCTGACGTCCTCCATACTGGTGGAACCAGTGGCCGCCATTTATGAACATGCCAACTTCGGGGGAGCAAAGCAGGTCATCGGGGTTGGAAGCTACAAGATGAGCGACCTATCCATCGGGAACGACAGGATAAGCTCAATTAAGGTCCCCCAGGGCCTGATCGTCACCCTCTACGAACATGCCAACTTCAACGGCAGGACCAAGACCTTCCTGGAGGATGCATCTTATGTTGGAGACGACTTCAACGATAAGACCTCCTCAATCTCGGTGAAGGCCATGGGGGTTGTGATTCCGAACGACGCCATAAGGTACGGAAGCAAAATCGCCCTCCGATCCTATCACGGCAAGTATCTCATGACAAGGCCGGACGGTTCCATGATAGCCGATCGCGGCTATCACGACGCCTGGGAGCACTACGCCGTCGTCCGGTCCGGTGCAAGCAAGCATCAATCGCATCTCAGCTACGGAGATGTCATCAGCCTGAAGTCGACCCACGGCAAATTCCTGTCCGCCTGGCCGGACGGCAGATGCGCCTTCGATAAAGACTGGACCAAGGAATGGGAGCAGTTCGTCATAGTCCGGGCGGGGAAGACAGAAGATAAGAACTTCGTATCTTCCGGCGACGTCATCGGCCTGAAGTCTTATCACAACAAATTCATGTCCGCCTGGCCCGACGGAAGATGCGCCATCGATAAGGAATGGCTCAAGGAATGGGAGAGCTGGACAGTGGGTCTATTCTCCCGGCCCGACGGCGCGGTCGTCTCCCCAGGAGAAGCCGAAGCAGGCGGCCCGGGGGCTTGTGGGGCGGCGGCTTGTGCTGCCGAGGCGTGCAAGGCGGACTACTGTGGTGCTGCCGTCTGTGGTGCCGCGGCGGCGCTGGCCTCAGCATGTGGACTTGCGGCGTCTGTGGTTGCCGTCTGTGGTGCTGACGTTGCGGGCATCTCAGGCTGCATAGCGGCAGCTTCTGGGCTTGCGGCCTGCGGTGCAGATATCAGCGGGGCGGCGGCATGTGGCGCTGCAGCATGTGGTTTGGCTGCTGGAGGAGTTGCGGCCTGCGGTGCAGACGCCTGTGGGGCAGCAGCATGTGCTGCGGCAGCCTGCGGGGCAGCGGCGTGTGGGGCGGCGGCATGCGGCGCAGACGCCTGCGGCGCGGCGGCATGCCCGGCCGACGCAGGGGGTGCCGGCGCCTGTGCGGCTCAGGCGGAGTCGATCGGAGCGTGTCCTGCAGATGCCTGTGCCGCCAACGCCTGCGCCATCAACTGCTGCCCAGCGGACGCCTGCGCAGCGGATGCCTGTGCCATCGACGTGATACCCATCATACCGTTCATCTGACGGAGACGGCATGATACACCTGGTCAATATGCCCTTCGCATCCTTGACCGCTCCCAACCTGGCGCTGGGCCTGATCAAGGCCCAGCTCCGGGAGGAGGGGCTGGAGAGCAAAGTCGTCAACCTCAACTTCGACTTTGCGAGGATGATCGGATTTGGAGGGTACGAGAGGGTCGCCCTCTTCAAGGGCGTCGAGACCCAGGTAGGCGAATGGCTCTTTGCAAAAGAAGCCTGGGGGCCCTTCGGCCCCTCGGAGGAGGAGTTTGTCGAGCGGTGCGAGGGCGAGCTGAAGACGATACCAAAGGTGCCGGAGATGAAGGGGTGGCTCCTCAAGATCCGGCGAGAGGTGGTTCCCATGTACCTCCTCCAATCTCTTCGCCGCCTGGAGAGGGAGGGGGAACCCGTGGTGGTCGCATTCAGCTGCTCCTTCTTTCAGACCTCGTCCGCCCTCGCCCTGGGGAGGCTGATCAAAGAGGTCCACCCCGATGTCAAGCTGGCGTACGGCGGAGCCTGCTTTCACGACCAGATGGGTCTCGAGCTTTTAGAGAAGGCGCCCTGGATCGACGCGGTCTCCACCGGGGAGGCGGACGACGTCATCGTCCCGCTCTTCCGGAAGCTCCTGGACGGAGAGGCGCCCTCGGACCTCCAGGGGATCGTATATCGGGATGATGGGGTGGTCAGGAGCGGCCCGGTCGGCCGGCCGGCGTCGTCGGAGGTGCTGGAAGGTCTGCCCGACCCGGATTATGACGACTTCTTCGACGACTCGAAGAGGATTGGGATCTCGGAGGATCCCGGATGGAAGCTGCGGGTTCGTCTCTTCTTCGAGAGCTCCCGGGGCTGCTGGTGGGGCGAAAAGCGCCACTGCTCCTTCTGCGGATTGAACGGCAAGGGGCTCTCCTATCGGTCGAAGTCCGCAGACAGGGTGATCGGAACGCTGAAGAGCTTCGCGAACCTTTATCCCGTCTCTACCTATCAGGCCAGCGACAACAACATCTCCCCGGAGTACTTCGAGACTTTTCTGCCGCGGATCCGGGACGATCCGCCGAAGAGGGGGGCGAGGCTCTTTTACGAGGTGAAGACGGACCTCACCAGGCCTCAGATCAAAACCCTGGCGGATGCGGGGGTGGTATACCTGCAGCCGGGGATCGAGAGCCTCTCAACCCATCTCCTTCATCTCATGCGGAAGGGGACGACGGCGATCCAGAACCTCTTCTTCCTCAAATGCTGCCGGACCTACGGGATCCTGGTCCTCTGGAACAACCTGATCCGCATCCCCGGCGAGGGGCGAGAGGACTACCGGGAGATGGAGGTTCTTATCCCCAAGATACACCATTTCAACCCGCCGAGCGGCGGAGCGAAGAAGGTCGAATGCCACCGGTTCAGCCCCTACTTCACCGGCGAGGTGGAGGGGGCCGATAACCTTCGTCCCCTCTCCTGGTACTCGGCCCTCTATCCAGAAGATAGGATCGATCTGAGACGGGTCGCCTACTACTTCGACGCAGATTGGACGAACGTCCTGGACGACGAGGCGCGTTTTGGGGTGACGGCGAAGACCCAGGAGTGGCTGAGGATCTGGCAGAACGAGGCGGACCTCCCGGCGCTAAGGTTTTTAGGCCAGGTGGATGGGGAGGCCGTGGTCCTGGATTCGAGGGCTGGAGGGAGGCGAGAGCTTTGGCTTGATCCCATCGAGGCGGGGGTTCTCCGGGCGATCGACGATCCGGCGAGCATTGACGCCGTCTGCCGCCATCTGGGGGAAGAGGCCACCTCAAGGGGCGCGATCGAGGATATCCTTCAAGGCTTCGTCGAGGCGGGGATGGCATATCAGGAGAGAGGAAAGTATCTCGGACTTGCTCTGCCGGGCGAAGTGAACGACCCGCCCTTATCCTCGCGGCGGGGATATTACCCTCCCGAGTATTGATTTTTTTTTTCGGGATACTGCGGACGTTTCAGCCCTCCCCCGATCCCCCTGGCGGCAGCGTCCGCCGACGACGAATCCTATCGTATCCGAGCCGGGATCGGGCGAAGAGATGCCTCCGCCGGTCTGATGGAAGAAAATAAATCCGTTCATTATAGATATGGGTATATACAATAGAAAATAATACCTAGATTAAAAATTATAAGATATACAACATCCTATATATAATCTTTTGAAAAAGTATCTAGTGATACATCTATCGCCCGTCGCGAAGATTGTATGGGCTGGATTCCTCCATCCTGATCATCCGTAAGAGACCGTTAATTTCTATCCAACATCTCCTGACCTTGTTCAAGGCATATACGAGAGAATATCATAAGTGTAAAAATAAAAATTAATTTTAATTTTTTTTTATTTTTTAACTTGCGCGCAAAGCTTATTTATCACGAAAAAGCATTAACTTAAAAAAATACTCGGAAGGAGTATGCCAGAATGACAAATCCTATTGTGGCCTTTAAAGATGACCCCGCGGCAGCATCCCGGGGTGAAAACCGGCTGGACCTCTTTGTGAGGGGAGTGAACAGCGACCTTCTGCATAAGCAGTGGGACGGATCCGACTGGAGCAGAGGATGGGAGTCTCTCGGAGGAGGTCTGGCCTCATCCCCGGCGACGGTCTGGCGGGGGGATCTGATCGAGGTCTTCGTTCGAGGATCGGATGACGCCCTCTGGCACAGGCAATGGAATGGAGTCAGCTGGTACCCGTGGGATTCTCTGGGGAGAATTACTTTTCAAGGTTTGGCCCAAAGTCTGACCTCGGCCCCAACGGTGACATCCTGGGGAGAAAAACGGCTCGACGTCTTCGTCAGAGGGGCAGATCACGACCTATATTATAGGGCGTTTAATGATACTGTTTGGGGTTCGTGGGAGAAGATTAATGCCTGGGATCATTCGGAGAAACAGAGCAAAAATATTTATCTGACCTCGGCCCCGGCGGCGGTCTCCAGGGGAGTTGGTTTCGTCGACGTCTTCTTTAGGGGAGGAGATAATCAGCTGAGGAGTTGCTGGTGGAACGGATCCAAAAATAGGTGGGAGCAGGGGACGCTGCAAGGAGGTTTGGCCTCGGCTCCAGCGGCGGTCTCCTGGGGACCGAACCGGATCGACGTCTTCGTCAGAGGATCAGACAACGCCCTCTGGCACAGGTACTGGGATGGAAAAACCTGGCAGCCGTGGGAGTCTCTGGGGATGCCTCCGAGCGGAGGTCTGGCCTCGGCACCGGCCGCGGCCTCCAGAGGGCCGAATAAGATCGACGTCTTCATCAGAGGATCGGATGAGGCCCTCTGGCACAGGTACTGGAATGGAAGCAAGTGGTCCGACTGGGAATCGATGGTCGAAAGGCGGACGAAGATGAAGTATCTGGTTCAGCCGGTGATCGACGGGGCGACGAACTTCCCCGGAAGGGACGCGAATAAGATGTACTGGATGGCCTCCGCCAGAAGCGGGCTTGTGGCGAGCGTCAACGGTGGCGGGGTGGCGCTGGTCCAGAAGGGGTGGACGGAGAGCGATAAGCAGCAGTGGAGGTTTGAGCCCCTGACGGGCGCAAACGCCGGCTTCTACAAGATCGTCTCCAAGGCGGACGGCAAGGTATTGACCTCCAATGCCGCAGGAGGCGTTTTCGCAGAAGCCTGGAATGATAATTCCTACCATCAATGGAGTCTGAAGAACCTGGGATACGGGAAGTTCAACATCGAGTCCAGGGCAACCAGTAAGATGCTGGACGTCTCCGATGCCTCCCCTCATGAAGATGTAAGGATCATCCTGAACGCTCCGACCTACAAGGGGGACAAGGTGGCCACGATATTCGAGCACAAGAATTTTAAAGGGAGGAGCCAGGAGCTAGGAATCGGAAAATACGACATCAACCTCCTCACGATAGGCAACGACGCCGTCAGCTCGCTGAAGGTCCCCAGTGGTCTGAGGGTCATCCTCTACGAGCACTCGAGATTCCAGGGAAAAAGCAAGACCTTCTCGGGGGGCAACCATGGTACAGTCGATGATTTCAACGACAAGACGTCGTCGATCATCGTCGCGGATGAGAGCAAGATCATCACCTTATACAATGGATTCAACTGGGCGGGAGGCAAGCAGCAGAACCTGGGAATTGGGCGGTACGATGTTGATGTCCTAAAAGGTGGTGTTGGAAATGACAAATTGAGCTCCATCTGGATACCGGATGGGATCACCGTCAGACTTTATGCAGACTCCGGATTCACGGGCGATAGTGTGAACGTTAAGGGGAGTATTGCCAATCTTAGGGACATCGGGTTTAACCAAAAGACATCTTCTCTGGTCGTCAGCTTTGATGAGGATTCCCTCCAGAGCCTCGGCCCCGGAGCGATCCTCAGCCAGCAATGGCTCCTCGCCGAGGTCCGCGACAACAGGCTCGAATCGACATACAACAAGGAGGTGACGGTATGGGACACCTCCGGCCACCATCAGGTGCTAGGTCCCGGATCCTACCTGACGAAGGATCTGAAAAATATCAAGGCAAACTTGGGAACTCTTGAGGTCCCCGAAGGCATTAAGGTGACCCTTTACAATCAAGAAAACTTCAAGGGTACAACTAAGAGCTTCTCAGAGGGCTGGGCAAATGTTGGCTCGGATTTCGCTAATGTGACGGAATCCCTATTGGTGGAACCCGTAGCTACCGTTTACCAACAGAAAGATTTCATGGGGGCAAAGCAGGTCATCGGGATCGGAAATTACGATCAAGCCGATCTCATCATCGGAGGCAACACGATAAGCTCGATAAAGGTCCCCCAGGGCCTGATCGTCACCCTCTACAGAGAGCCCAATTTCAAGGGCGAGACGAGGACCTTCCTGGAGGACGCAGCCTTCGTCGACGATTTCAATGACATGGCCAAATCGCTGATGGTAAAGGCTGTAGGAGTTCTGATTCCGGAAAACGCAATAAGCTTCGGAAGCAAGATATCTCTTCGAGCCAATCGAACCCAATTTGACTGGAGTTACAGTACAAACCAATATAATGATAACTGCTATACATACATATCCGATAACGGTATGCGTGCCGGCATTGATTCCTGCGGTGAGAGAAATGCCTATACGATCGTCCGGACCGGCGACAGCAAGCACGATTCGCTATTGAGCTATGGTGACATCATCAGCCTGATCTCTTACAACGGCAAATTCCTGTCGGCGAGGGATGGGAAATGCATCTTCGACAAGGACTCGCCGATGGAATATGAGCGGTTCAGGATCGTCAGAGCCGGGCCCACGGAGGATAAGAACTTCGTCTCGTCCGGCGACCTCATAGGCTTGGTGACCTATCAGGCGAAGTTCCTCTCCTCACATGATGACACCACGTGCAAATTCGATAAGGACACCTTCGGCGACCTTGAGCGCTGGAAGATCGGGCTGATTTCCTCCCCACCTGGCGCTGCGGGAGCGGCTGGTGTAGCCTGTCCTGCTGCTGCAGGTGCTGCTGCAGATGGTGCCGCTGCTGGTGGTGCTGCTGCTGGCGGCGCTGCTGGAGCGGCCGGCGGGGCTGGTGGTGGAGCGGTCGCAGGAGCCTGTCATGCTGAAGCTTGTGGAGCGGCCGTTGGAGGAGGAGCCTGCGGTGCGGCGGCCTGCGGTGTCGCAGCCTGCGCCTGGGACTTCTGCAATGTCGCAGCCTGTGGTGCCGCAGCAGGGATCGCCACCGCATGCGATGTCGCGGCTGCTCTTGCCGCCGTCTGTCTCGCCGACGTCGCGGGAATCTCCGGCTGCGGATTGGCGGCCACTGGATGGGGGGCATGCTTCGGGGCAGCCTGTGGCGCGGCAGCCTGCAACATCGCCGCGGGCGGGTTGGGGACCTGTGGTGCCGACGCCTGCGGCATCGCAGTCTGCGGGGCTGCGGCATGTGGCGCGGCAGCATGTGGGGCCGCCGCATGTGGAGCCGATGCCTGCCCCGTCGATACCGGCCTGGCAGACGCCTGTGCCGCCGAGGTGTCGTTGATCGAGGCCTGCGCCGCAGACGCCTGTGCCGCCAACGTCTGCGCCATCAACATCTGCCCCGCCGACGCCTGCGCAGCGGACGCCTGCGCCATCGACGTGATACCCATCATACCGGGGATCTGACAAAAGAGGGAGAATTCAACTGGTCAAGGCTTCACACCTTTGACCAGACTCGCCTGGCGCTGGGCCTCATCGAGGCCCGGCTCCAAGGTGATGACGGTGCCGACAGGGAGGATCGTTGACCTGAAGATCGGTTTTGCAGGCGGCCAACATTTTTGAGAGGCCCTCCGCCTTGAAGCGCTGAGCTGAGGCCGGGGCGATGCGTCCCGGCATGGTGGGTGGGCAGCAAAAGCAGGGTTTCGGTGTCGCCGAATGACGGGGACAGAAGGGAAAGGGAAGGGAGGCGGGGGGGGAGAGGAGGAACGGTAAGATTTCTACGCCACATGACAAAAGAAAAATATTATTTTATTAAAAGATAAAATGGGCAGGGGAAGGAGGGGATGGGGATCGATCGCCGCCCACCATCCCGATCTTTGCGTCCCATCCCCTTCCAGCCCAGGGCCCTCGATCCGCACGATATCGATTGTCCGATAATCGATTGTCCGATAATCGATTGTCCGATATCGATGGGTCGGCCATCAGCTGAGGGCCGCGGTGAAGCCGTACTCCGCCGTATGGGACTTCCCCTCCAGGTCGACGACCCCCAGGTAGTACCAGCCGGGATTCTCGACCTCAAACTCCAGGGTCGCGAGGTCCCCGGGGTTCGAGGCGTCAACCCTGGTGATCCAGTTGTAGTTCTTGCCGTAGAGGTCGATCCTCGCCCTCATCTCGGCGGGGGTGTCGGTGAGGGAGACCTCCAGGATGCCGGGGCCGGCCAGGTGGAGCTTGTAGAAGTCGCCGTCGCCGGCCGGGAAGATGATCCCTCCCGCCGCCTGGCCGGGGCCGATCTCCGTCGCGTCACCGATCTCGCTGTTCGGCTCGCTTGGGTCGATCACCGGCTCGAAGGTGGGGGTGAAGGCGTAGAGGAGGTTGTGGGACAGGCCCGCCAGATCCACGATCCCGATGCGGTACCAGCCGGGATCGGCCAGGTCCAGCTTCAAAGTGACCAGGTCGCCGGGGTTGGAGGCGTCGACTCTGGTGATCCAGTTGTAGTTCTTGCCGTAGAAGTCGATCCTGGTCCTCATGTCGTCAGGGGCGGCGGTGAGGGCGACATTGAGGATGCCGGGGCTGGTGAGGTTGAACTTGTAGAAGTCGCCGTCACCGGCGGGGAATATGTAACCCTCGACCAGATCGCCGAAGCTGGTCTCCGTGGCGTCCCCGATCTCGCCGTCGGGCTCGCGTCCGTCCACCACCGGCTCAAACTCCGGCCGGAAGGTGTAGGTGGAGTTGTAAGAATTGCCCGCCAGATCCAGAACCCCGAGGTAGTACCAGCCCGGGTTCACCAGGTCCAGGTGCAGGGTCACCAGGTCGCCGGGGTTGGAGGCGTCGATGCGGGTGATCCAGTTGAAGTTCTTGCCGTAGAAGTCGATCCTGGTTCTCATGTCGTCGGGGACCCCCTCCAGGATGACCTCCAGAATCCCGGAGCAGTTTACATAGAACTTATAGAAGTCCACGTCCCCCCCGGCGAATATGTATCCATCGACGGTGCTTCCGAAGCTGATCTCTCCGGCGTCCCCGATCTCGCCGTTGGGCTCGGAGTCGTCCACGACGTGCTCAAAGCTCAAGCCGAAGTTGTAGCCCATATCGTGGGACTGTCCCAAAAGGTCCAGAACTCCGAGGTAGTACCAGCCGGGGTTGGTAAGATCCAGCTTCAGCGTCACCAGGTCGCCGGGGTTGGAGGCGTCGACCCGGGTGATCCAGTTGAAGTTCTTGCCGTAGAGGTCGATCCTGGTCCTCATCTCGTCGGAGACGCCGTCGAGGCTCACCTCCAATTTACCGGGGCTCTCGATCCTGAACTTGTAGAAGTCCACGTCGCCCGCGGGGCTTATGAACCCACCCGCCGCATCGCCGACGCCCAATTCGGTGGCGTCCCCGATCTCGTCGTTCGGCTCGACGGGGTCGTTCTGACAGTATCCTCCGGTCATGACCGCAAAAAAGACAAAAGTTGATAAGGTCAATCCCAGAGCTGATCGCCTGATTCGTCCGTTCATATCGCAATATATCGATATCTTATGCTAAAAACTTTCCGGAGGCTGTCCGGCACCCGACTGATTTGGGAGACCGGGTCGGATCACAGTGCCCTATAGCCTCCGCCCTTTGATGAGGGCTGGCATCAGCCCCGGATCTCGCCAGCCTCCGAATCGACCAGCCTTGAGATCGACCGCCCTGAGATCGACCAGCCTTGAGATCGACCAGCCTTGAGATCGATCCGCTTCGAGATTGATCCACTTCGAGATGGACAGGCCTTGAGATTTACCCCTCCGGAGCCAGGGTGACCATCACATTATCCAGTCCTCCCACGTCCCTCATGTTGCTGTACTCGCCCCTGATCCAGATCTCCGATACCTCTCCCATGATCGAGTCGAAGCCGTCGCCGGACTCTCTGAAGTTGGAGGGGACCAGGGTGACCTGGCGGCGGGACCAGGAGCTTCCGGGCGGGTCGCAGGACCAGGAGAGATAAGATCCGTCCCTGCCGTAGATCCGGACTACGTCCCCGAAAGTGTAGCTGCCGTTCCCCGACTCGATCTCGATGATGTCGAAGCTCAGAGCTCCCCCCACGTAAGCCGTCCAATCGCCGCCCCAGTCGAGGGGTGAGACGTAGTACCAGGTCTGTCCCGACCCCTGGTCCTCGCCGCGGAGAAATCCGCCCGGATTTCCGCCCTCGTCGCTCCAGGAGAGGGCGACGTCCCGCCCCGCCCTCCAGCCCTCGTCTCCGAGGTCAAAGCAGCTCAAGAGGTCGGTGGCGACCGGAAGGGTCACCGCCACGTTGTCCAACCCCTCCACGTCGCTCCGGTCCGAGTACTCGCCCCGGATCAGAACCCGGTCCAAAGACCTCATCACCATCATGAACTCCTCCTCCGAGGCTCCGAAGGTGGCGGGGGTGAGGGCCACCCGGCGCCGGGTCCAGCCGCTCTCAGCAAGCTCTTCTGAATATGACGAGGAGGAAGGAGAGATGGATATCTCAGACCCGTCCGATGCAATGATCTTCACCAGATCAGCCTGGTAAGGCTCTCCCTTCCCCGAGTCGATCATCTTCAAGTCGAAGCTGAGGACCCCTCCGACGTAAGGGGTCCAATCCCCCGACCAGGAACGGGGTGAGACGAAGTACCAGGTGCTGCCGTCGCCGAGGTCCCGACCCAGAAGAAATCCTCCGCCGTTTCCGCCAGCCCTCCTCCACTCGATGGAGACGTCCCCCTCGGGCCTCCATCCTCCGTCGCCCTCGTCGAAGGGCGTGACCAGGTCCAGCCCCGAGGGCGGGGCCACGACCACGTTGTCGATCCCCAGAATCCAGGTATCTCGAGCTCCTTCACCCTCGATGGAGATCCCCGACACCGACCTCATGACATTCCGAAACTCCACCTCCGATACCCCGAAGTTGGACGCGTTGAGGATCAGCTCGCGACTGGTCCAGCACCTCTCCGGAGCGGGGGAGGGACTGATGAAGACCGCTCCGTCGGACCCCAGTATTTTGATCCTGCCCCCTTGGGGCTGTGACCCGCCCGCCGAAATCAGCCTCTCATCGAAGCAGAGGACCCCCCCGACAAACCTGCTCCAGTCGCCAGCCCAGGAGGAGGGCGAATGGTAGCTCCAGCCTCCATCCGTCCCCTCCTCCTGAAGAAAGCCCCCCGGATCGCCGCCGAACCGCTGCCAGGTAGATCGGACCGACCCCTGTGAAAACCATCCCTCTTCTCCCTCGTCGAAGGTGCAGGCCAGAGTCTGGGCTGAGCCCTGCTGAACTTGGAAGAAGAGAAGAGCCAAAGATAGAGCATAGATCATCTTCATCTTCGCTTCGCCTCCCCCTAACTTCTGCAGATATCGTATAATATCCTTTTTGTTCGCGGCAGAAGCTCTGAGATTCCATCCTCAGATTTGAGGGACTGGAGCAGTTCTATCCTCCGAGGATAGGACTCCCGACGCGGTCGGAATTGCCGGAGAAAAGGTGGGATTCCTTCGGTGGGATTCCTTGATGATTTCTCTTTGGCTCGAGGGAGGGGACCCTGTCCAGAGGGAAATGATCCTCTCTGGCCTGGAGGAGATGGTCCGCTTCGGCCTGGAGGGAGGAAATCCCCTTCTGTTGGAGGAAGGTGCTCAGGCGAAGCTCTTTATAAAATACTCATCTGCCGGTCCTGCTTCGCAACAACTAAATATTGATCCGGCAAACCATCTCCGAGATGTTCGAGGCCTGGGACGAGTATAATCTGATCAACGACGAGCTCATGAGGCTGACGGAGAGCCTTCCGGCCTCTGGCCTGGGCGAGGTGATAAATTACGTTCTCACCTCCCCCGGCAAGAGGGTCCGACCTCTCATCCTGATCCTATCGTCGGAGGCCTTCGGCTGCGACCCAAAGCGGTCGGTGGACGCCGCCCTGGCCATGGAGCTGGTCCACGCCGCCTCCCTGGTCCACGATGACATCCTCGATCGAGGAACGGAACGGCGGGGCGCGGCCAGCGCTTTTGAGAAGTACGGGATCGAGGCAGCCCTCCTCTGCGGCGACTACCTGATATCCAGGTCCATAGGCCTTATGTCGGGCTACAGCCGGGAGGTGATCGAGGCCTTCTCTCTGGCCTGCATGGAGATGTCCGAGGGGGAGATGCTGGACTTCGCATCCCGGACCAGCCCCGAGGACTACTACCTCTGCATCTGCAAGAAGACGGCATCCCTTTTATCCGCCTCCTCCAAGATCGGATGCCTGATAGCTGGCGCCGGAGATGAAGACGTCGCCCACTTCGAGAGCTACGGAATGCACCTGGGCCTCGCCTACCAGGTCGCCGACGACCTGAACGAGTTTCTGGGGATGGAAAAGGGAAAGTCCTCGAAGAATACCTCGGTCACCCTTCCCGTGATCTACAGCCGGGATCACCCGGCGGAGACGACGCTGGCCCTCTGCTCCGGGGCGATCCGCGATCACTGCCGCGCCGCAAAGAGGGCCCTCGGAAAGGCCGGTGGGGACGAAGAGATCAAGGCGAGGCTCGAAAGCATCGTCGACAGGTGGGGAGAAGAATGCAAATCGCTGAAAAGCCGCTGCTGAAGATTGAGGCAGAGACCGAGGGCGGCAAGATCGTCTTTCGGGCGACGGGCCCCCTTTCAATGGTCGCGAGTCCGGTCATGAGAAAGATCAACCAGACCTTCGCAAGCGAGAAGCCCATCAGCTCGGGCCCGGACCGGATCGTCTTCTCCACCTGGATCCCCCCGGCCCCCAGCCTCGCCTTCGATCGGATGATCTCCTCCCAGGTGGCAGCCCTGACCAGGAGGAGGATTCCCGACCAGGTGTCCATCGCCATCATCCGGGCCTGCCCCAACGATTGCCTCCACTGCAGCGCACCCTCGCGAACCGGGGAGTCTCTCAGCTCCGAGGTCGTCGTGAGGGTGATCGGCGAGGCCCTGGACCTGGGATCTTACATGATATCCTTCGACGGTGGGGAGCCGATGCTGAGGCGCGACCTTCCGGACCTGGCGGCGAAGGTGGACGACCGGGCCATATCCGCCTCCTTCACCAGCGGCTACGGCCTCACCGAGGAGAGGGCCCGATCCTTGAAGAGGGCGGGCCTCTACGCGGTCAGGGTGAGCATCGACAGCCCCCACCCCCAGGATCACGACCGGTTCCGGGGAAGGGAGGGTGCCTTCTCCGACGCCCTCTCGGGGATCAGAAACGGACTCGCCGGCGGCCTCCTCATGGACCTGTTCATGGTCGTATCCCCCTTGAACATCGACGACCTGGAGGACGCCTACTCCCTGGCGGCGGAGCTGGGGGTCCACGAGCTCTCCCTCTACGATATCGTGGCCGTGGGAAGGTGGTCGTCCCATTCCGACCAGGTTCTGAGCGATGGCGACATCGACCGGCTCCGCCGGTTCCACCAGGAGAAGAACCGTCTCTCTGAAGGTCCCCGGGTCTCGGCCTTCCCCTACCTACTGGGGCCCGATATGTTCGGCTGCTTTGCGGGGAGGAGGTGGCTTCACGTCGACGCCTCCGGCGAGGTCCTCCCCTGCGCCTACATGCCCATATCCTTCGGGAACGTCCGGGAGAAGAGCCTCAACGATATCTGGAGAGAGATGGGAAGGGAGCGCTGGTTCAGGGGACGGCCGCAAAGATGCATGATGAAGGACCCCGAATTCAGGCGGGCTCATCCGGAGATGTTCGAAGCGGTGAAATAAGGTGTCCTGTTCGCGATTTTTGGAGACAAAACGATTTTATATCGAGAGGTTCATCTTTCGGGAACGGGGGTTATAAACCGATGAACAACTGTAAGCTGGCATTGCTATCTCTGGCCATATTCACATCCATCATCTCCTCGGGCCAGGCGAATCTGGATTGGCTGGGGGGAGACATGACCATATCGGACGTGGACCATACCGCCGGTTACCTGGCCAAGGTTGCAGAGACCGACGCGAATAATACCACCGTCGATCCCGTCGACGATAACATCACCACCATCCTGTCGCCTTCCGCCAAAAATGGCGTCTACGCCATCGGTGGGACGAGACCTATCGCGGCGATGGATCCGGGAGAAGTGGAGCCCGAGACCAACTTTTCGGGAGAGTGGTCTCTGACCATGATCGAGAGCAACACCAGGTCCCTCTGGCTGGTCCTGCATCAGAAGGAGCAGATCGTCTTCGGCAGGGGAATTTTGGGGTCGTCGGACGGTTCGGCTGCAGATCAATCCTCCTCCCAGGCCTCCTCGGAGGACCGGGGGATAGAGTCCATGATGGACTGGCTCGACCAGCCGCCTTCGTCCCCGAAGTCGGCGAGCCAGGCTGCCGCCAGCGGCACCGTCGTCGGCGACCGGCTGGAGCTGGACCTGGTATCCATCGGCCCCATCGCCCTCTATCGGTTCGACCTCTCCCTCTCCGGCGACCTCGTCTCCGGGAACTACTCTGCCTACGGGAGCGACGGATCGAGCTGGTCCGGGACCGCATCCGGCTCCAGAACCGCCTGAGGCTTCCGATCGACTGGGAGCCGATCCGAGGCCGGGGCTGAAGGCCCCGGCGGAAATCCCCATCACGGTGAAAAAGGAGGTTTGCGATAAAATGAGATTCAAAAAGGCGTTGATTGCGGCGCTGATCATGGTGGCGGCCCTGGCCTCTCCCGCGGCGTCCGACGGCCCCAACCTGGACGACATGACCGGCAGCCAGATTCGGGAGGATCTGCAGGAATCCTTCAAAGACGAGTCCCTCGGCTACATCAATCCCACCACGGGGATGAGCCCCGGGGCAGAAGAGGGTTCCGGATATTCCCCGCCGACCGGATCGGGAACTCCCTGGTCCGACGTCAGCGGACGATGGATTTTGAACCTGGTGGACACCGAATCCAGGAGCCTCAACCTCACCCTCTACCAGTACGGAAACGAGGTCTTCGGAAGGGGGATGATGGTGGCCGGGGCGAACACCCAGGAGCTGACCGCCGCGGGGTCCACTGAGGGATCGGCCCTCTACCTCCGCCTGGTCACCGTGGGGGGAGACAACATGTACAGGCTCAGGACGGTGGTGAGCGGAAACTCCATCTTCGGCCCCTACAGCGCTTATACATCCTACGGTGACACCTGGGCCGGCAACTGCGACGGAATCCGCTTCTACGCCACGAACTTCACCTTCCCCGAAGAGAGCTCCGGCACCGTCGCCATCGGGAGCGCGGCGTCGGGATCGTAAGTGGGGATAGACGGATTGGCGGGAGGAGGGATTCCTCCCAACTTTTTTAAAGGTTGATCATCAAAGTTTGATCTCAATGGGGTTATTGAGATGAGAATCATTCTGATCATCACGGCACTCCTCCTGACGGCGTACTCCGGAGGAGCTTCGGATTCGGACGGATCGACCCAGGAAGAATGGCTGGGCATCGGAGGGCTTCGGATCGTCGACGTCCACCATACCGAGGGGTACATCGAGAAGATGGCGAACATCTCCGAAACTAACGGGACCTGGTGGCCTGAGCCCGGAGTGGCGGCTCCTGTGGCCGGGATCTGGTCCATCACCCTGGCGGCCGGGGAGGTAGAGCCTCGAAGGCTGGACCTGACCCTCTATCAGGCCGATGCCGAGGTCTTCGGAGAGGGGACCATGACCTCGGAGGAGGGCACCTGGATGATCGCTGCGGCGGGAAACGCCACCTCGGACCTTCTGGACCTCCGGATCGTCGTCCTGGGCGGGGCCGCCCTGCTCAGAGCCAGGCTCGACCTTGTGGCGACCCCGGCCCAGGGGAGCTACGCCTTTTATACGCCTTCCGGCCTTGTAGGCTCCGGGGCTGCTTTCGGATACAGGACTGCCCCTCTGCCCCAGTCCGGCGCTCCCGCGACAGGGGAGGTCCCCCCACCGGGATGAGGGGTTTGATATCGGTAAAGAATCTATGGGGGGAGCCGGAGATATCTGCTCTGCCTCAAGCCGGTCCCCCCGACGGATCGCGCCTCCGTCTCCCGGACCCGGGAGCGGTGGGAGGTATCGGTTCGGGGAGGCCGAGCCCATCGGTTCCGACGGTCGGAGCTCGGAGAAAGATAGAAAGCGTATCCCCCGCTGATGGCGCCCTCCAGATACAGCAAAAGAGTTATCCATCTGCCAGGTGATGGGGGTGACGATGGAACGGAAGCCTTTGAGGAAGGGCTCGGTCAAGGAGGTATACGACCTCGGCCGGGAGCTGGAGTTCAGGTTCACAGACAGGATATCCGTCTTCGACAAGGTGATCCCGAGCCTCATACCCCACAAGGGGGAGACGCTCTGCAGAGAGGGCGTGCACTGGTTTATGCGGGCGAAGAGGATGGGGATTCCAACCCACTTCCAGGAGTTTCTCCCCCCCAACGGGATGCTGGTCAAGAAGGTGGACGTGATCCAGCCTGAAAATATCAAGCCCGGGTCGGGAAATTACCTCATCCCCCTGGAGGTAATCTGCAGGTGGTATGCGGCAGGATCGCTCTTCGACAGGCTCGGAGCCGGCAAGATCGGGCCTGAGCAGCTGGGATTTCCGCGGGGTCGGAAGGTGGAGTACGGCGAGCCCCTCCCCGAACCCTACCTCGAGGTCTCGACCAAGCTGGAGCGGGTCGACCGGCTCCTCGACCGGGCCGAGGCCCTGGAGATATCGCGCCTCTCGCCCGAGGAGTACGACGAGATCTGTGAGACGGTCCTCAAGATCGACGAGGAGATCAAGCGAGAGGTGGAGCCGAGGGGGCTCATCCACGTCGACGGGAAGAAGGAGTTCGGCTTCGACGAGGAGAGGCGGATCATGGTCGTCGACGTCTTCGGGACCGCCGACGAGGACCGGTTCTGGGATAAGGCGAAGTACCAGGAGGGGGAGTTCGTCGACCTCTCCAAGGAGTACGTCAGACAGCACTACCGAAAGATCGGCTACAAGGACCGGCTCTACGGCGCGCGTGAGAGAAAAGAAGCCGAGCCCGATATACCGCCCCTCCCCTCGGAGGTCGTGGGTCAGACGAGCGATATCTACATCCGGCTCTTCGAGATGATCACCGGAGAGAAGTTTGAGAGCTCTGTTTGAGAAATGCCGGCCGGTGAACTCTTTCAGCAGCAGGTCGGGAACGCCGGCGGCCCGGCCGAGGGGCTGGCGGAGGGGACCGGTGATGGGGAGAGGGGGGCTATTATGAAGAGGATCTTGATACTGCTGGCCTTGGCGGCGGCGGCCTTCGCCGGGTGCATCGGTGAAGAGTCGATTGCGGGGGGCGAGGTGAAGCTGAGGATGGGGGAGGCGATCGGCGGAGTCGAGTCGTACCGCTTTGAGATCAACATGGACCAGACGGTGGAGTTCGCCAACTTCGAGGGGGAGGGGTCTCTGGAAGGGGAGAGGGTGACCCTCCGCTGGACGGGGGCGATCAACCTCACCGATCAAAGCTTCGTGGAGGTCTCCAGATCGAACCGGACTGACCTCTCCGGCCTCGCGACCGCCGAAGACGTGGTCGAGGTCTACTTCCTGAACAACACCCGCTATCAGAAGATGGGGGAGGAATGGATTGGCCTTCTGCAGCCCGGCACCGTCTATGGGACGGAGATGAACGACAAGCTCGCGAACCTGATGGAGATGATCGACAGGACCGAGATGGTCGCCATGGGAACGGAAAGGATCGAGGGCCAGGAGCTTTACAGGCTGAAGGTCATCCCCGACAACGACACCGCCTACGGGATCATGCTGGGGCAGATAAGCTCCATCGATCCCAGGATCCCCCTGATGATCGACATGAACGCCCTCTTCGAGAGGGGCGCACAGCTGGAATGGACGATCCTGGTCTCCAAGGAGACGGGGCTTCCGACGGAGAGCAGGATCTCCACCGTCTACACCGCCGGGCCCGGGATCCTGAGGATGCCGCCTGAATCGGCCCAAGGGCTGGAGATCCGCTTTGAGACCGAGGAGGTGAGGAGGTTCGGCGGCTTTGGCGAGCCGGTGGTGGTGGAGCTCCCGGAGGAAGCGAGGGCCGCCCCCATCCTCACCCCGGACCTCCCCGCGGGCGAGAGATCCTCCCCGGTCTGAAAGAGGGATGACCGGAAGCGAGGAGCTGGAAGCAGGGGCGGAGAGCTAGGCCGACCTCTATTGCATTGAAGACGAGTTCGGCGCTGGCTCCCCTGCGCCGAGAGCTGTCACTGCGTTGAGATCTGTCACTTGTGTTGGGGGAGGGCTCCGGAGGATGAGGGGATGAAAGGGAGGTTAGAGTTCTTTTTTTTAAGAGAGAAGCCGACGATGGCGCTCCTGGCCATCCGGGACCTGGACCCCGCCTACGCCTCGGCGGTGGCGAAGAGGATCGACTCCACCGTCCCCCACACCCTCAAGATCATCATCGAGATGGAGGGGCAGGGGCTGGTCACCTCGAAGCTCGAGGGGAGGATCAGGAGGGTAGAGCTGACGGAGCACGGCCAGGCAGCGGCGGCCGCCGTATCGGGTCTGATCTCCGCCCTGGGCGAGGAGCCGGGATCGGCGTCGAGGGCGGGGTCGAAGGCGAGGGGACCTCTCTGGACCAAGCTCGCCCGGCTGGAGGAGGCGTTCCGCAAAGGGGAGTCCCTTCCTCCGGGCGAGGCGGAGCTTCTCCTCGGACCCCTCCGGCGGGACCTGGCCCGGCTGAAGCAGAGGGGGGCGGAGGACGGAGACGAGGATCTCCAGACTACCGCCGAGGCCCTCGATGAGTCCCTTCGAAAAGCTATCGAGGATCGAGGCGGAAGCTGAATAGTCAGAGATGAAAGCGGGTAAGGGAATGGAAACGGAAATGGGAACGGAAATGGGAACGGAAATGGGAACGGAAATGGGAACGGAAATGGGAACGGAA
>DAINAQ010000001.1:0-18377 GCA_036733325.1 Methanothrix sp. | reverse complement strand
ATGGGAACGGGAATGGGAACGGGAAAGGGATCTGGCGTGATGACGATGAGCAGGGAATCGAGCTCTGAATCGAGCTCTGATAAAGGGTGCGACGGCGAACGTTCCGTCTCCGTAGTCTCCTGGACCGGCGGGAAGGACGGCTGTCTTGCAGCCTATCGGGCGATCTGTGAGGGCCGCAGGATCGGGCATCTTCTCAGCTTCTGGAACATGACCCGTCAGGGGGCCCACGAGGTGAACCCTGGCCTCCTCTCTGCCCAGGCGGAGGCGATGGGGATCCCCCTCGTCCGGACGGGCTTCTCCTCCTACGAGGAGGAGTTCAAGAGGGTGGTCCAGAGCCTGAACCAGAGCAGGAAAGAAAATGGCGAGGGCGAGAAGATAGGCTCTGCAGTCTTCGGCCACATCCAGACCCACGACCGGCTGGTGGAGCGGATCTGCGGCGACCTGGGGATTGAGCTATTGATGCCGCTCTGGATGATGGACTCCGCCGAGATCATAAATGAGCTGATCGACTCCGGCTTTGAGGTCGTCCTGGTCGGCGTGAAGGCCGATCTCTTCGGCCAGGAGTGGCTGGGGCGGAGGATCGACGAGAGCTTCCTTGCAGACCTGCGGGCCTTGGACAGCTCCATCGACCCCTGCGGCGAGGACGGGGAGTTTCACACCCTGGTCCTCGACGGCCCCATCTTCAACCAGAGGATCAGGATAACCAGGAGCGAGCCGACTCTGAGGGGCGACCTCAGGTTTCTCGACATCCTGGAGTTCGCGGTCGAGGATAAGCAGTAGGCTTTTCCGCGCCTCGGAAGGATTCTATAAAACCGCCAGGAAATTATATTAAATAAAGGATTATTTATTTGAAGGCCCTCTCGATCGATGAGTTCTCGGGTGAGGTGAAAGATGTCCGAGGCGGTCGAGGCCGCCCCGACTACTTCATGGAGTGAAGGCCCAGGCGGTTGCCTTCCGTATCTTCGAAATGGGCTATGAACCCGAAATCTCCGATCGGAGTTCTGGGCTGGAGCGTTCTTCCACCGCTGGCCTTCACCCTGGAGAGGGCGGCATCGATATCCTCGACCGGAAAATAGACCAGGGTTCCTGAGTGGGATGGGTGGTAACCCTCCGCCTTGACCAGGGACCCGGTGGAGCCGTAAGAGTCGTTGACCATGGGAAACCAGGCCATGAGAAGGTCTCCCACCGCCGCGGAGGTCAGCTCAACATCCAGGATGGATTCATAAAATCTCTGGGCCCGCTTCAGATCCGATACCGGTATCTCAAACCAATTGACTGGGTTCTTCTGGTCTTTCATCTGGTTCTACCCCATGCTAAGTGTCGCGTTATTTTTATTTAAATCTTTTTCAAACAGTTATTGAGCTGTGTGATGATGAGATCTCTGCGGCGCTCCTCAACTGTTTTGCCGGAGGCGATGATGCTCCACCAGGTCCAGGAACCGCGGAGCAGCAGCGCCCGCCCGTCGATCGGATCGCACTCTGCTCGGGCGAGGGCTGCCTGGAAGTACCCGAGAACATAGCTGAAATCTTTTTCGTCCTCCGCCAATTTATCACCTTTTTCCGGACCTAGAAGAGCCGACCGCATGCCCACTCTCGCCTGCCGCAATCGATCCAGCGATGGCCTCCGCCCGGCGAGGAGGGGCAGAGGGAAGGGTCGCTGAAAGGTCGTCGAGTCATCGATTATTTAAATATAATAAATGAATATACTCCAGTCGGCGGAGACCACCCCGACGGCCGTCCCCACCGGACGGCGAGATCGCCAAGCTGCCCCTCCCCTCATCACTCATCCATTCCGCTGCCGTCCCGCCCGGGGCGAAAGCGCCGGGCGGCGCTGAAATTCATGATAGGCCAGAAGAAAGAAGCGCGAGGCCGGCGGGCCTCCGATGGCAGAAGCTGAAGGTCGAGTCGAAGGCAGAGAGGCATTGGAGAAAGTCTTTTACTGAAGGAGAATTATAAGTTCGCTGGCATGAAGACGAAGGAGCTGATCCTCCGAGAGATCGAGGTATTTCCCGAGCCTTATCTCAAGGAGGTCCTAGATTTCGTCCGCTTTTTGAAGGATAAATCCTCCAGGATGGGGATAGAGGAGGCCATATTGAGCGAGCCCATCCTCGCCGAGGAGTGGCTCGCCCCCGAGGAGGACGAAGCTTGGGACGATTTGTGAAGGGCGATGTGGTGGTGGTGCCCTTCCCGTTCTCCGATCTCGCCCAGGCCAAGAGGCGTCCTGCCCTGGTGGTGGCGGAGCTTGAAGGAGACGATAGGACCCTCTGTCAAATTACTAGCCGACACTTCAGGGACAGGTACTCGATTGGGATAAACGATGCCGACTTCGAAGAGGGGACCCTCAAGAAGGAGAGCAACGTCAGGCCAAACCGGCTCTTCACTGCAGATAGCAGGATAATCCTGTACCGCGCGGGGCGCCTCAAAGCCGATAAGGTTGGCGAAGTCGTCGAGATGATAATTTATATATTGAATGATTAGAATACATTTAAGAATATATCCCAGTCGGCGGAGACCGCCCCGGCGGCCGTGCCCACCGGACGGCGAGATCACCCAGCAGCCTCCTCGACAATTATCCATCCCGGCAGCCCTCCCGCCAGGCGCGGAAGCGCCGGGCGGCGCTGCACTCATGATGGGCCAGAAGGAGGAGGCGCGGGGGCGCCGGGAGGGACATCGATCGGGGCCGTCGATTTGCCGATCGTCTCGATCTGGCGCAGAAGATATGTCTTCTCGATGTCGATCCGTCTCCACCTAGACAGAGAGCCATTCGTCTCAATCGATCTCAGCCTCTCGCAGGATTATCACCAGGAGCTTCACGCCAATCGTCCCACCGTGAGGGTTTGGGATCGTAACGAGAAGGTCTCCTTTGGCCATGTACGGATGCTTCGTTCCGTGATATAGCCCCTCGAAGCCCAGCTTTCGCAGGCGACGGATCAGCTCTCGATGAGAGACGGGAACGAGTTTAGACAACGGCCTCGGGCTCCGCGGAGACCTCGATGGTCTTGCCTCCGATCGGCGGAATGGTCATCCTCAGCCTCAGCCTCAGGGCGATCCATCCTTCGAGGACCTCGATGAGATCTTTGCGGCACTCCTCGATCGTCACCCCGGTGGCGATGACGCCTCGAAGGCCGCGAACCGTGGCGCAGTACTCGCACTCCTCGATCGGCTCGTACTCTGCTCGGGAGAGGGCCGCCTGGATGTACTCGGAGAACATAGCTGAGATCTTTTTCGCCCTCTGCCAATTTATACCCTTTTCCAGGATTCTACGAGCCGACCGTATGCACTCACTCGCCTGAAGCGAGCGATCCGGCGACGGCCTCCCGCCCGGCGAAGAGGCGCAGGGGGAAGGGTCGCTGAAACGTCATCGAAGCATCGGTTTTTAAAATATAATCAAAAATATACTCCAGGCGGCGGAGACTGCCCCGGCGGCCGTCCCCACCGGACGGCGAAATCGCCCTGCTGCCACACTCCACCCTCATCCATCCCGGCAGCCCTCCCGCCCGGCGCGAAAGCGCCGGGCGGCGCAAGCACTCATGATAGGCAAGAAAAAGGAGGCGTGCGGGATCGCCGGGTGGGCGCGGGCGACCGGCGGCGTGGGCGGGCGATCTGGGGCCGCGTTCTGGCGGGTGAAGGGAGGAGCGGCGGAGCACACGGGGAGACGAGGGGCGGAGAGTCGATGGACGGCCATCTAGAGCATCGGTTTTTAAAATATAATTTAAAATATACTCCAGGCGGCGGAGACCATCCTGGCGGCCGTCCCCACCTGACGACGAGATCGCCCAGCTTCCCTCTCGACCCTCATCCATCCCGGCAGCCCTCCCGCCCGGCGCGAAAGCGCCGGGCGGCGCAAGCACTCATGATAGGCAAGAAAAAGGAGGCGTGCGGGATCGCCGGGTGGGCGCGGGCGACCGGCGGCGTGGGCGGGCGATCTGGGGCCGCGTTCTGGCGGGTGAAGGGAGGAGCGGCGGAGCACACGGGGAGACGAGGGGCGGAGAGTCGATGGACGGCCATCTAGAGCATCGGTTTTTAAAATATAATTTAAAATATACTCCAGGCGGCGGAGACCATCCTGGCGGCCGTCCCCACCGGACGGCGAGATCGCCTAGCTGCCCCCTCGAATCCTATCCATCCCGGCAGCCTTCCCTCCCGGCGCGAAAGCGCCGGGCGGCGCAGGCACCCATAATGGGCCAGAAGAAGGAGGCGCGGAAACTCCGAGCGGCGCAGGCACCCATGAGGGCCAGAAGGTGGAGGCGCGTGCGGGCAGTATCTTTCTCGATCAATTGATAAATCTATCGTACAACACCTCATCAGCTTGATAGATCGCTTGTATCTAGTACAGGAGAAAAACCATCACGGTTTCAATCTCCGGTATCTGAAACCGTGAATGTCATCTCCCAGAATCTGTCTGGAAGACCGACTGGGGCAATAGAAACGTGACCTTTAAAAACCGTTATTTTAATTTAGGGAAAGCTCTATAAGCTGGAAATTGCTGAAGAATAGCTCAATATTTCGGAGGGATGTTATGAACGTCATAAATTTGGATTTGGATGAGTTGCGGGGCAAGGCGCCGGAATATAAGCAAAAAAATCCTTTCCCCCACCAAAAACGGGCATTTGAAGAATTATCGAAGAATTTTTCATTTCCCATCAATTCATACAAAGGAGGACTTCTGGTTCTTCCGACCGGTGGCGGAAAAACATTTACCGCAGTAAACTGGATATGCAGGAACGTATTACCAAGAAATATAAAGGTACTATGGCTCGCTCAGTCTTCATATCTTCTCAACCAAGCATCTGCATCATTCTGTGATAATGCTCTTGATATAATAAATAGGGATAGAATAAATATGAGAGTTGTATCTAGCAGTTCTGAACATTCAAACTCTTCAACGATAAGCTCAACCGATGACGTTTTAATTATTACGACCCAAACAGCAATCATAAATTTCAATACCCAGTCCAGGGATTTAAATGGGAACGTCATAGAAACTAAATTTAAGGAGTTTATTAAGGCGAGTGCTAAATCGGGGCTCTTTGTCGTTCTCGATGAGGCCCACCATGCCCCTGCCTACGGCTTTCGTAATCTCTGGAAAGGGATAAGAGATATAGTTACAAAATTTTATATATTAGGTTTGACCGCAACGCCGACCCATAACGATAAGCAAATTGGAGGGTGGCTCTTTAAAATTTTTGATAATGAAATACTCTACGAAGCGAATCAGAATGAATTAATTCATCAAAAAATACTTGCCGTGCCTCACTATATAGAAAAACCAACAGGAAAGGACTTGGCGGTAAACGACGATCTTTACAATAGATTAGTAAGAGAACATAGAGACTTGCCGGAGGATATAGTTCAAATGCTGGCAGAGGACTCTGCAAGAAATAACTATATAGCAGATGATTACGTTAAAAATAAGGAGGAATATGGCAAAACGATCGTTTTCGCTGATCGATGGCCGCAGTGTGTATATATAAAAGATAAATTGGCAGAAAGAGGCATCAAAGCAGACGCGGTTTTCACAAAGGTTCACGATAAGTCGAACCTCCGATCAGTAAAGGCCGATTTATATGATAATGAGAGGATCATAAAAGATTTTCAGGATTCTAAAGATGGCGTATTGGTGAATATCCGGATGCTGACGGAGGGCGTAGATATTCCCGATGTAAAAACGGTGATGCTCACCAGGCAGACGACAAGTTCGATCCTCATGACCCAGATGGTCGGTCGTGCCCTTAGAGGTGAGAAAGCAGGAGGAGGTCCTGGAAAGGATTCTGCAAACATAGTCCTATTTATCGATAATTGGAAAGGTTTAATCGATGTATGGGCACATCCAGGCGAGGGTTTAGAAGAGGCTCATGTGGTTCGTGGTTATAGACCTTACGAGATGGTATCCATATTTTTAGTGGAGCAACTGAGCAGGCAAATTGAAAGTGGAACATTTCCTGATTTGCCATATTTGAGTTATATCCCTGTTGGATGGTACATGACAAATATTACAGTAAGCCTGGAAAACGATAATTCGTCCTCCCAGGAGGAGATGCAAAATTTCATTGAATATATAACGGTATATGGGCATACAAAAGAAAAATTTGAGAGATTTATCAACGAGAAATTCGATAAAATCCCCGACTCCTGGTCAGATGAAAAGCTAAATGAACGATCAATAGAGCCTATAATCTCTGAATGGAGGGACGAATACTTCGATTTAGAAACCGACCAATTGACAGGAAATATTCTCAGAGATTTGATACGTGTATGTAGGCATATGGCGAAGAACAAGACGAAACCTGAATATCATCCATTTGAAGAGCGAGAGAACTACGATTTGGACAAGCTTGTAAAAATGCTTAGATCAAGAAACGAAACCGAGCGATATCTTGAGCTAATGTCTATTTTTGATAAGGACGGCAGCCTTTGGAAATATTTCTATAAAGATTTTAGAAAATTCGTTATGGCCTTTGAATTAGCCAAAATGAGAATATTCTTCGAAGAGATGGGGGATAACAATAGGTCTACCAGACATACAACAGTCATTGAAGATGAAACTGACACGGTGTTAACTGACGCGGAGAGGGCTCAGATAAGGAAACGAGATGGATACACATGTCAGTGTTGTTTTAGATCAGGAAGAGGAGTAATATTAGAGATAGATCATATAATCCCTGTATTTCAAGGAGGGAAGGCTAATGTGGAGAATTCGCAAACACTATGCAAGGAATGCAACATGAAAAAAGGAACTAACGCTATCAATTTCAGATCACATACTTCACCCAGCATATATAGCTTCAGAGAACCAACATATTTTCCCAAGTTTGGAAGAGAGCACCCTGCACATACCTTAATTAGAATAATTAATTTCTTCTATTATTGTCAGGCGGTCTGTGAAATACATTTAAGTGACCGGCGTAATGGAAAATATTATTCGATTTGGGAAGTTGAG
The DNA here is from genome assembly GCA_036733325.1 of Methanothrix sp. Taxonomy (GTDB): domain Archaea; phylum Halobacteriota; class Methanosarcinia; order Methanotrichales; family Methanotrichaceae; genus Methanocrinis. The sequence goes on along the minus strand of DAINAQ010000001.1, from coordinate 11,438 downwards.
CTTTTTCAGGGGAACGATCCTGAGATGATTAAAAAATACAAGGCTCCGCTTATCGAGCATATGAGGGAGAATTTAGGCTTAGAGCATTTAGAAGATATTAGGTTCATCACCGTAAGCAGTTGTTGATACTCCCGAATATATCTAAGGAATCGATGATTCTGCTTTGCCTTCTGCGGCCGCCCTCGTTGCCGCGCCGCCCTAAATATTCGTTTGTTAAAATAAAAATGTGGCCTAAAAATGAGGGCGGACCGCCCTCACCCTCTCCTCACCGTCTGCTCCCGGCCGGGCCCCACCGATACGATGGTGATCTTGACCCCCAGGAGCGCCTCGATCCTCTCGACGTAGTTCTTGACCGCCTGTGGCAGCGCCTGGTAGGACTTCGCCCCGGTTATGTCCTCGGTCCAGCCCTTGACCTCCTCGTACACTGGCGTGCACCGCGCGAAGTCGACGGTGCTCTCCGGCGGGTACGACAGGGTTTGGCCGTCGAGCTCGTAGCCGACGCAGATCTTGATGGGGTCGAGACCCCCCAGGACGTCGAGCTTGGTTATGGCGATCTCGGTGTATCCGTTCAGGTACATCGACTTCTTGGCGAGAACGGCGTCAAACCACCCGCATCGCCGGGGGCGGCCGGTGGTGGTCCCAAACTCCTTTCCGACTTTGGAGAGGTGAGCTCCGACCTCGTCTTTCAGCTCCGTGGGCATCGGCCCCTCCCCGACCCGGGTCATGTAGGCCTTGACGATCCCCACCACGTTGTCGACCCGGGCGGGCCCAACGCCCAAATTGGCGCAGGCGCTCCCGGCGGTGGTGAAAGACGAGGTGACGAACTTCTGGGTCCCGTGGATGACGTCCAGGAAGGCTCCCTGCGCCCCTTCGGCCAGGACCTTCTTTCCGGCGTCCAGGGCGAGGTTGATCTCGTAGGATACGTCGGCGACGTTCTCCTTCAGGGAGCGGCCGATCTCCAGGTACTCGCCGATGAGTTTCGGGTCCCGGACCACCGAGGGGTCGCCGCCCATCTCTGCGATCGCCTTCTCCCGCGCGGGTCCGATCTCGTCGAGCTTCGCCTCCAGGAGGGCGGGGTCGGTCAGGTCCTTCATCTGGACCTCATCTCGAGAGAACTTGTCGATGTAGGCGTAGCCGATCCCCCTCTTCGTGGTCCCGATCTTCTCCTTCCTCCCCTGCTCCCGGAGCTCGTCCAGGGCGATGTGGTAGGGCATGATGATGGAGGTCTTGGCGTCGATCCCGATGTTGGGGGATATCCCCTCGGCCCGGAGCGCCTCGATCTCGGTCCAGAGGACCTTGGGATTCAGGACCACGCCGGGTCCGATGAGGAGCCTCGCCCCGAAGAGGACGCCGCTGGGGGTGAGGTGGAGCTTGTAGGTCCGATCCCCCACGATGACGGTGTGGCCGGCGTTGTCCCCGCCCTGGAACCGGACCACGAGGTCGTAATTCTCAGCCAGGAGATCGACGACCTTCCCCTTCCCCTCGTCCCCGAACTGAGAGCCAGTGAGTATGGTGAACATGATCTGCCCCTGAAGTTCTATGGTAGATAACGGTTCCCCTGACCGGCCCGACGGGCGAAACGGCTAGCCGGGCCCGCCGAGCTCCTCCAGGAGGTGTCTTGCTATCATCTCGCCGACGTCGATCCCCCAGGCCTGATGGACCCCCCGACCCGAGGGGGTCCCGTTCACCTCCAGTACGGCGAGGCCCTTGGCCGTCTCGATCAGGTCGACCCCGCTGTAGACCGTCCCCACCGCCCCGTTCGCCCGCAAGGCCAGATCCTCGATCTCGCCCGTCAGGGGGCACCTCTGGGGGGCTCCCCCCTGGGAGAGGTTGCTGATCCAGCTTCCCGGAGGCGCGACCCGATAGATGGCCCCCGCCGCCCGGCCCCCTACGACGAAGACCCGGATGTCCCGAGGCCTGGGCGCGGTCGACTCCAGAAACTCCTGGAGGTAGACCACCCCGCCGCTCTCGATGAGGTCGGCCAGGGGGGCCGGATCCTCTGCGTCGAGGAGGAGGAGCCCCCTCCCCTTGTAGCCGAATAGAGGCTTTGAGACCGCACGACCGTGCTCGGAGACGAACTCGGCGGCGGCCGACGGGCTCGTGGTCACCAGCGTCCCGGGATGGGGCACCCCCGCCCGGTGGAGGGCGACGGAGGTGGCAAACTTGTTTGCGGCCCTCAAGATGGCCGCGGGCGGGTTGACGATGGGAAGGCCCAGCTCCTGGAGGGCGGAGAGGGCCTCAAACCGGAAGGCCACGTCCGCAGACCCCCTCCTCCCCAGATCTCGAACCACCAGGCCGTCGAGCCCCAAAAGGTCAGTCCCGTCTCCCCTGATTTGAAGGTCAGGCCCCATCCTCGCCGCAAGCTCGGAGAAGTCCAGAAAAACCGCCTCTGCACCCAGCCTCTCAAAACCGCCCCTGATCGCCGATGCGGTCCAGTCCTCAGGATCGGTGACCACTACTCCAAAGCGCATGATGGAGGAGGGTGGGATCGGATATATCGGGCTATCGGCCGGATACGGGAAGCCCCTCGCGGTTCCACTGCCTGATCCCGCCGATCATATTGATGACCTCTTCGAAGCCCAACCGCTCCATGATCCCTGCCGCCTGATTCGAACGGACCCCCACCAGACAGTATACCAGGTAGGTCTTTTTCCGATCCAGCTTCTCCAGGTCCGCCTCGAAGGTGGGAGAGTGGCGGTCGAGGTTCACCGACCCCTCAATTCTGGTCGTCTCATGCTCCTTCGGCGTCCGCACGTCCAGGATCACAAAATTGGGATCGCCCTCCCTTATCCGGATCAAATGGAAAGAATCTCGTGGGCCGAGGTTTTTAATACTCTCTTTTTTAATATTCTCTTTTGGCATGCTCATGCACTACAACAACGCTTGCGAGATGAAAGGATATCAACCTTGCAGGGCGATAATGCTTGCGAGATAAAGGGATGGGGCTTCTGGAAAGGTGAACAACACCAAAGCCCCATCCGATCTCAAAATCTTTCAACCAGTCCGAGATTACTCAATTTCGTTTGCTTTCTCGGTGGTCTTTTCAGCACGCGGTCTCGTCAGTGACCTCGTCAGTGGTCTCCTCGGTGGTCTCCTCAGTGACCTCTTCAGTTGTCTCTTCAGCGGTCTCGTCAGCGACCTCTTCGGTCTCTTCCGCTACTTCCTCCTCAGCAACGGGCATGAAGTAGTAGTCCACAGATCCATGAAGGGTCACACTGCATCCGGTCTCGTCTTCGATGTAAGCGCCGAATACTTCGACCTCATCACCGGCGGTGACGTTCTCGTCGAAGAAACCCCAGGGTGGTGCAAGCGCCTGGGCGACGGTGACGCTGATGACGTCGCTGCAGAGGGCGCCCTCCTCAGCGGAGGTCACATTGACGACCCAGATCGTGGGGGCGCCAACTACATCCTCGGCGGGAACTATGAGCTCCTCTGCAATACCCATGAACTCGACGGTTACAACGTCTGCTGTCTCATCTTCTACCATCTCATCTTCTGCCATCGCCATTCCTGCACAGAGCAGGAATGCCGCAAATACCATAAAGAGGCTTTTATACATTGCCGTATTCCTCCCAGTCGTGCTTAACGCCACTACCAGTATAAACATTTATTCCATGTATTATCCGATAAATCGTTGAGATTCCGGGCTGGATCAGGCTCGTATTGTTAGGAGCAACGATCGTGTCAAATTTTAAGATATAATGCTGGAAATAGGCGATGCGACATGTTCGAAAGGTGCGTGGATCGGGGAGAACGGGAGCTGGTTCGGAGGATCACGAAGGTCCTGGGGATCTCCGAGAGGGACGACTGCGCGATGCTGGGAGATGGCGAAAAACTGCTGGTCTGGACCACGGACATGCTCCACCGGAGGACCGACTTTCCGGGGATAGCGACCCCCTGGCAGATGGGCTGGATGACCGTCGCCGTCAACCTCAGCGACGTCGCGGCGATGGGCGCCCTCCCCCTGGGCCTGCTGGTGGCTGCGGGGATCCCGCCAAAGACCGGGGTAGACTTCCTCGAAGATCTCTTCGCCGGGATGAAAGACTGCGCCCGGACCTTCGAAACCCGGGTCATCGGGGGCGATCTGGACAGCCACCAGGAGCTGACCCTGGCGGGGACCGCCCTGGGGTGGGTCGAGGAGCATCTCGTCCTCCGCCGACGGGGCGCCCGGCCCGGCGACCTCCTCTGCACCACGGGGACCCTGGGGTCGGCGGGGGCGGGCTTGCGAATCGCCCTGGCGGCCGAGGTAGATGGTGGAAGCGATCTCGAAGATGAAGGGCTCCTCGCCCTGACGAAGAGGCTCCTGGAGCCGGCCCCGCGGATGAGGGAGGGAAGGGACCTCGCCCTCTCCCGGTCCGTCAGCTCCATGATGGACAACAGCGACGGTCTGGTCCTATCCCTCTTCGACCTCTCCGAGGCGAGCGGCACGGGCTTTCTGCTCTTCGAGGATCAGATCCCCGTCGATCCCCTGGTGGCCGGGGTGGCCAAGGACCAAAACGACGCCCTGCAGCTCGCCCTTCATTCCGGCGGCGACTTCGAGCTGGTCTTCACCGTCAGCCCCGACCGGATCGAGGATGCCGCCGGGGCCTGTGATCTCACCGTTATCGGAGAGGTGCTGAAAGAGAAGAAAAAGATCGTGATCGAGTCCCAGGGGAAAATAAAGAGGTTGGAGCCCCGAGGCTACGAGCATATGGCGGGGCCGGAGCGGTCTTGAGAGGGGATTTTCAGCTGCGCCCCCAGGGACTGATCATCCCTTTTCAACCTCGGTCTCTGGACAGATCCATGCCATCTCCAAAATAACGGCCGCTAGCTCACCGGTTTCTGCCGCCATCTTCGCAGAAGTAGGGGCTCCGGAGCAAGGTGGCCTTCTCGATCAGCCTCTTCGTCTCCTCAAGGCCTGCGGAGCCGAGATCCACCAGGTTGTCGTTTCGGAGGAGGCAGGGCTTCAGCTTGCCGTCGGAGGTGACCCTGATCCGGTTGCAGTTCGCGCAGAACTCGGTGTTGTCCATGGGCCTCACCACCTCCACCTCCGCCCCGTCCAGGAAGTACTTCCTCCTCCGGTGCAGACCCCTGGTGGCCATCCTCTCCGCCCGCCTTTCAAGCTCCCTCTCGATCCCGGAGATGTCGCCCCCTATCCCCCGGCCCGAGGGGTCCAGAAGCTCTATCAGCTGGAGGATGACCCCCCGATCCCTGGCGAACTCCACCATATCCCAGACCTCGTCCTCATTATCCTTCAGGACCACCATGTTCACCTTGACCGGGACGAGGCCCGCCTCCACCGCGGCGTCTATCCCCTCCAGAACCCGGCGGTGGTCCTCCTCGGTCCCGCCCGTGATCCGGGAGTATACCTCTGGCCGGAGGGAGTCGAGGCTGACGTTCACCCTATCCAGGCCCGCCTCGGCCAGAGATCGGGCCCTCTCGGCGAGGAGAAGGCCGTTGGTGGTGAGAGAGACCTCCATCCCCCCGGGCAGCCGCTCCAGGATCGTTTCGAGATCGGTCCTCAGCAGGGGCTCGCCACCGGTGATCTTCAGCCTGGTGATGCCCAGGTCCTTCCCGGCACCGACCACGGTCACGATCTCGTCTCTGGTGATCTCGGGCCTGGTGGAGGGTCCCACCTCCCCCTCGTGGTGGCAATATGAGCAGCTCAAGTTGCACCGGGATGTGACCGCGATCCTCAGTCCCTTCACCTCTCGGCCGAAGGGGTCTCTCAGAGTCATCGGCGCCCTTTTGAGCGTTGGTATTATTTAGATTTTGGATCTAGATTTTAGATCGTGAAACGCCCTCAGTCCCGGGGACCGTCTGCGGGCTAGAACCACCAGGAGAACTCGTGCTCACCCTCGGTGGTCTCTCCAGAATCGCTGTACGTCGAGCTCAGGTCTGCCGAGATGGTCTTGGTTTCAGAACCATTATCTTCCGATACCCTCGCCATATCGATATCCACCTTCTCCTCAATGGCGGTACCCGCCGAATTCTGGATCGATATGCTCTGATGGGTGTTGTTGCAGAGGACATTCCCATCGACGAAGTTATCATCGGAATCTATGAAGACGATGCCGTTCTCCCCGTTGAAGCTGGCCGAGTTGTCCAGGATGGTGTTGAAGGTGGAGCTCTGGAGCTTGATCCCATTCAATTGGTTGTAGCTGGCGTTGTTGAAAGAGAGGTTGTTGAATGAGGAGTTCTCAAGATATATCCCGTCGAAGCCGCTGTTGTTGACCCCGTTGGAGGATATCTGGTTGTAGCTCGATCGGTTCAGATGGAGCCCGAAACCCCGGTTGTTGGTCATGATGTTGCCGACGATGGTGTTGTTGCTGGAGGTGACGCTCACCCCCGCGTGGGGGTTGCCCGAGTTCATGATCACAAAGCCCTCGAGCTCGCATCCGTCGGCGCTCAGGGTTACGGTGCTCTCTACCCCGTCCCCGCTGACCACAGGCTTCCCATCCCCGGTATCGACCCCGTGAAGGGCGATCCCCGGAGTCTTCACGGTCAAGGTCTCGTTGTAGGTCCCGCTCCAGACGTATATCACGTCGCCGGAGGTTGAGTTGTCTATGGCCTCCTGGATGCTGGTATAGTCGACTCCGGGTCCGGGTACAGGCCCAACAACGTTCTCCCTCGCCTCCTCGGGAAGGGCCGAGGCTCCGGGAACGATGAAAGCCTCATCGACCCTCTGGCTGTCGCCAGCGGTCAGATCTCCCGGACATGAGCCGGAAGGGCTACCGCCGTCCTCTGCGGAACCGCATAGGAGGATAGCTCCGACGGATAAGATGAGCACCAGGACTCGGCTCCAGCCATTGTTCTCCAGGCGAGGCATCCGAAGGACCACCGATAACTCCAGAGAGACGATGATACATTAACTTTTCCTGGAGGATTCGGTCAATTCCGATGGTCATCGTTCCGTTCAGGATGCAAACCCCTCAATAGTCCAGAGATCTCTCCCCCGCGAAAGGGCCCCGCTCGAAAGCCGGCCGGGGCTCGGGAGGGCGGCTTCCGGCAGGATGGAAGATAAACTGGACGGAAAGCTGACTGGACGATAAGCAGGCTGGACGATAAGCAGGCTGGACGATAAGCAGGCTGGACGATAAGCAGACTGGACGATAAGCAGACTGGACGATAAGCAGACTGGACGGAAAGCTGACTGGACGATAAGCAGGCTGGACGATAAGCAGACTGGACGGAAGGCTTATACTATCGTAAACCATGCCCTGAAAGAATGGTTGACGACGCGGCCCTGACCGGGCTGGTTCTGACGGGATACCTCCTGGCCATGGCGGCAGTGGGGGCGAGGGCGGCCAGGCGCTCGGAGACCCCGGAGGGGTTCTTCCTCGCCGAAAGGAGCCTCACCCCCGCCATCCTCACCGCCACCCTCGCCGCCACCATCCTGGGGGCCTCCTCGACTTTGGGGATGGCGGGGCTGGGATTCAGCGAGGGGCTGACGGGGGCCTGGTGGCTCCTCTCGGGGACGGTGGGGCTCATCGCCCTCTCTGCATTTCTTGCGGAGAGGGTCAGGGCTACGGGCTGCTCCACCCTCCCCGAGCTATTGGCCCGAAAGTACGACCGGCGGGTGGGGCTGGCCGCCTCGGCCCTGATCCTGGTCGCCTGGGTGGGGGTGATCGCGGCCCAGATCGTCGCCTCGGGGAAGCTCCTCGCCGTCCTCTTCGGCCCCCGCCAGGAGATCTTCATGGCGGCCTCGGCCCTGGTCTTCGTCGGCTACACCGCCCTGGGCGGCCAGAGGTCCATCGTGAGGACGGATGCGGCGCAGCTTTTGATCCTCCTGTTGGGCCTCCTGATCATCTCCATGAGGACCTTCCAGCTCGCCGGACCCGATATACTGGCCGGGCAGAGCTTCCCCACCTCGGAGGCTCGGGGAGGAATGGAGGTGGCGAGCCTGGTCATCGTGGTCGGCTCCGCCTATCTGGTGGGGCCGGACATCTACTCCAGGCTCCTCTCGGCGAGCGACCCCAAAGCCGCGAAGCGGTCGGCCCTGGCCGCAAGCCTCCTCCTCCTCCCCCTGGCCTTCCTCATAACGGGGCTCGGGATCGGTGCCCGGATCCTCTTTCCCGCCATCCGCCCCGAGGAGGCCCTCCCCGTCCTCATGGTCGAGACCCTCTCCCCCCTGGGGGCGGGGATCGCCGCCGCAGCCCTCCTCTCGGCCCTCATCTCCTCGGCGGACACCACCCTGCTCACGGCGACCTCCATCCTGGTCCTGGATCTGTACAGATCCGCCCTTCCTGGAGCCGGAGGGAGGGAGATATTGAGAGCCTCGAGAGGGGGCACTTTGCTCATCGGCGGGGTCGCCCTCCTTTCGGCCCTCCGCCTCCCCGAGATCATCGGGTCCCTCCTCTCCGCCTACACCGTCTTCGCCGGAGGGCTGATCATCCCGGCGGTGGCCGGCTTCTGGAGGGAGAAGCTCCGCCTGACTCCCGCGGGGGCCATGGCCGCCCTTATCGGCGGCGGGGGGACGGCCCTCCTCTTGGGCACGAGATGGCCCCTCCTGGGGATGGGGGTGAGCGCGGTCCTGCTGTTTCTTGTGAGCTGGCTTTTTCCTCAGTCCAAAAGAGACATCATCTCATAGCCTCAGTCCAAAAGAGACATCAGAGGATAGTCTTTTTCCGGATCAAACTGCAGCTTCGCCCTGATCTTCTCTCCGGAGTAATCGATCTCCACCACGGCCCTGATCATCTTTCCGGCGAGCTCCCCGTAGCCGAAGATGTTCTTCCTCAGCATATCCCGGTCGATCTCCACGGAGACGGAGCTCACGTGAGGCTGGAGGGAGATGCTCTCTTTCATGGCCAGCTCCAGGCTATTCGCGGTCTCTTCTGAGACCGGCGAGCCCACGAACTGGTGGTAGATCGCCCCCAGCTTTATCCCCGCCTCGAAGGCGGCAACTTCCCTCTTCGTCGGCATATCTCGATCACCAATGGTGAACCGAGATATCCGGCCAGGGCTAAAAAAACGACCCCCGCCGAAAGTCGTTGCTCTCCCAGGAGCCATCCGGCCCCGGCCAGAGCTCCTGCGGCCAGAACCGGGGGGATGAACCTGGGATCTCTGAACTTGGGGTAGGGGATGGTGCCCACCATCAACAGCGAGGTGGAGATGAGGAGAAAAGCCGTCAGCTCGGGCCCGTTCAGAAAGACGCTGCTGGCCACGAGACCCCCCGCCCCGGGGATGGGCAGCCCCTGAAAGGTGCCCTCTTTGGGAGATACGTTGAACCGGGCCAGGCGGAGGATGCCGCAGGCGAGGTAGAGTACGCCCAGCACTCCGAAGCCGGACCCGAAGGCGGTCCAGGCCAGGAAGGCGGGAGCCGCTCCAAAGGAGAGCAGGTCGGCGAGAGAGTCGATCTGGGTCCCCAGGGGGCCGTCTCCAACCTTGCGGGCGACGAAGCCGTCGATCCCGTCGGCGGCCATGGCCGCGATGATCAGAGCCGCCGACGAGGCGAACCTCCCCTCCGAAGCCGCCATGATGGAGGCGTATCCCAGGGAGGCGTTGAGGATGGAGACTACGTCGGGGAGCCGGACCAGGCCCAGGATCCCGGTCATTTCACCCTCGTGGCGACCACCGTCTCTCCGGCCCTGACCCGGTCTCCCACCGCCACCCTGAGGCCGTAGCCAGGTGGGATCGAGAGCTCCACCCTGCTCCCAAACCTGATCATCCCTATCCTCTCCCCTCTATCGACAAGGTCGCCGGGCCGGACGTAGCAGACTATCCTCCGGACCACGAAGCCGGTGATCTGGACGAGCCGGACCTCTCCCTCCGGGGTCTTCATGACGATCAGGTTCCGCTCGTTCTCAGACGACGATCGGAAGAAGGCGGCGCGATGACCTCCGTCCGAGTGCTCCACCCTCTCCACCCTTCCTGCCAGAGGAGACCTGTTGACGTGGACGTTGTGATGGTTCATGAATATGGCCAGATTCGCCGCCGTCGCCTCCATCACCAGGCCGTCGGCGGGAGAGACCATCCCCTCTCCCTGAGGGACCCGATCCGGGTCCCGGTGAAAGGCGACCATGAACATGGAGAGGGCGAGGGCCGCAACAGAGAGGGTCGCCATCCCTACCCAGGCCAGAAGGGCCGCGGCCAGGAGGGGAAGAGCAATCCAGGGGCCGGAGCTTCGAGCCAGCTTCAGGCCGGCTCACCCCCGCCCCGTCTGATGTCGGAGGCCAGCCCGTCGATCATATCCAGGAGCTCGGGGAGGAGGAGGAAGACGACGTAGGCTATGGCGAAGAGGGCCACGGCAGACCCCGCCTTGGCGACGACGTTGTGGGCGTAGTAAAAGCTCTCCGGCCCAAACCACTCCTGGCCGTAGGCCACCACCACAAAGGTGTTCCGGAAGAGGTTCAGGGCGTATATCACGGGGACGGAGGCGAGGAGGGCGGCGGCCTTTCTCCCGAGGGGGGCCCGGACCGAGAGGACCACCCCGGCGAAGAGGGCCATGCTCTCGATGGCGGTGCAGGCGAGGATGATCTCCACCGAGTGACCGTTGAGGGCGATGACGCTTCCGGCTCCGGCAGCAGCCGGGACGCCGAAGGCCGCGAGGAGGAGGAGGGTGAGCTCTGCGGTATTCAAGATCAGCCAGTCCCTGAGGGGGGCGATCTCGGCGAAGGGGAAGTAGGCGAACCCCCCTATCGCCACCGCCGTCCCCGCCCAGTCCCAGGAGCGAGAGCTGCACCCCCTTACCAGGATCAGCCAGCCTAGGCGGAAGCAGAAGAGGGCCACCACCAGGGTCAGCCCCACGTTGAAGGGGTCTCCGATGGCCAGGTAATGGGCGGGCTGCTTAATCCAGTGGACCCCGAAGAAGACCCATCCCAGCCCGGAGAGCCCTCGCCGATCCGAGATGGCCGAGGCGGCGAGGAGGGCGAGCCCTATCCAGAGGACGTTGTCGATCAGCCAGCCGATGATCATCGGAGAGAGAAAATCCACAGGTTTATTTAGCATTATCTACCAACCGGGATGCCTGATATGCCCCGGCCCCTTTACCCGACGCCGTGGGCGTATTAGTGGGAGTGGTTGCACTTATGGACGGAGATGGATGGAGACCGATCCTGGCGGTCGGCCTTTTGCTCTCCCTGATGGTAGCGGCAGCGTCGCCCGCATGGGCCGAACCGGGGGAGCCTAAAGAACTCGATGAGCCGATGAGCGCGGCCCTGGATCTTCTTCTGGGTGAAGAATTCGCCAGCGAGGAGAAGATGCCGGTGATAGTGATCTTCAAGGATGGAGCGAATAGAGAAGTCGAAGGGCTGGAGGTTGAGCACTCCTACCGCCTGGTAAACGGGGTTTCCGGATATGCGGATCCCTCGGTCCTCCGAGATCTGGCCTCCGACCCCAGGGTGGCGGGGGTCTATCCCGACGGGTCGGTCTCGGTGGCCCAGCCAGAATTCGAGACCGAGATGAACGAGACCATCTCTGCCACCAGCAGGGTGAACGCGACCCCCCTCTGGGAGCGGGGG